>NZ_JBSRTQ010000110.1:0-14553 GCF_055129145.1 Albimonas sp.
GCCGCCGGCCGCCCCGCCGCGCGGGCGCAAGGCCGACGCTCTCGCTCCGGTCGCCGCGCGGCGCGCGCGGGGCCGGGCGCGCTCAGTCGTCCTCGCCGAACCCGCCGGCGACCAGCGCCTCCAGCGCGTGGAGCAGGCGCTCGGCCTCGGGCCCCTCGGTCTCGACCTCGATCACCGAGCCCTGGGCCGCGGCCAGCATCATCAGCCCCATGATCGAATCGCCCGAAACTTCCAGCCCGTCGCGTCGCACCATGGCCCGCGCGTCATGCGCCTCCGCCACCGACACGAAGCGGGCCGAGGCGCGGGCATGGAGCCCCTTGCGGTTGACGATGGTCAGCGCCCGGACCAGGTCCGCGGTCATGCCTGCGCCCGCCGCCGCGCCGCCAGAATGCCGCCGGCGCTGTCGAGATATTTGCGTCCCGCCGCCAGCGACAGCGTCACCGCTTCGTCCAGCGGCAGGGTCCGGGATTTGGCCAGCTTGACCAGCAGCGGCAGGTTGGCCCCGTAGATCACCTCGGCCAGCGGCCGCGACAGCGCCCCCATCGCGAGGTTCGAGGGGCTGCCCCCGAACATGTCGGTGATCAGCACCACGCCGTCGCCGCAGTCGACTTCCTCGGCCGCGGCGGCGACTTCCTCCTGCCGGGCGCGCAGATCGTCATGGGGGTGGATGGCGATGGCGCGGGCGCCCTCCATCGGGCCGACCACATGCTCGGTCGCGGCCAGCAGCTCCTGCGCCAGCCCGCCATGGGCGACGATCACGATGCCGATCATGCGCCGCCCTCCCGGCGCGCGCGCCCGAAGCCGGCGCATCCCGCCGCGTCGGGGCTGATCCATGATACGTCCTCGTCGTCGTCCCGCGTCATCCGTGCCATCCGCACCCCTTGTCCTCCGCCGCGCCGCGTCGAGCGGCGTTCTCCCGTCCCGCCTCGCCCCAGCGCGTCGCGCCGCCCCCGGCTCGACGCGCCTCCGCGTCTCATCCCGGCTCCCGCGCCGCCGGCTCCCCCGCCGCCAATTCCCTGTGGCGCACCGTGGCCTTCCAGCCCGCCGCACCCAGCCGCGCGGAAAGATCCTCGGCCGCCGCGACCGACCGGTGCCGGCCCCCGGAACAGCCGAGCGCCATACAGTAATAAGCCTTGCCTTCCCGTCTATACGCTGGAAGCAACAATAACGTCAGCCCCAGCACGCCCTCGATGAACGGAATGTAAAGCGGGTCGCCCTGCACATGCGCCGCCACCGGCCTGTCGCGCCCGTCCAGCGGCCGCAGCGCCGGCTCCCAATGCGGATTGGCGAGGAAGCGGCAGTCGAGCACGGTGTCCGCCTCGCGCGGGGCGCCGCGTTTGAACGAGAACGACTGGATCGAGATCGTCAGCCCCCCCGCCGCCCCCGGCTCCCCGCCCGGCGCGCCGAGCGCCGCGAGCCGGGCCTTGAGATCATGCGGGGTCAGGTCGGTGGTGTCGATCACCAGGTCGGCGCGCTCGCGCACCGGCCAGAGCAGGGCGCGTTCGCGCGCGATGCCGACCTCCACGCCCGCGTCGCCGGCCAGCGGATGGCGCCGCCGCGTGGCCTTGAAGCGGTCGATCAGGTTCGCGTCGGCGCAGTCGAGAAAGATCACCCGCAGCGCCAGATCCGCCCGCGCCCGCAGCGCCTCGATCCGCGCCAGCAGCGCCTCGGCGGTGAAGCCGCGGGTCCGCACGTCGACCCCGAGCGCCAGGGGGCGGATGTTCCGGGGCCCGCCGCCGGAGGCCTCGTCGCCCGCGCAAGGCCGCCCCCCGGCGCCGGCGCCGCGGGCCGGATCGGGAGCGACCTCGGGGGCGCCGGCCTGCGTCAGCAGGCGTTCGATGAAGCCCAGGGGCAGGTTGTCGATGGCCTCGTGGCCCATGTCCTCCAGCGCGCGGATGGCGGTGGAGTGGCCGGCCCCCGACAACCCGGTGACCAGCGTGACCGGCGCGCGCGCGGCGGACGACGGCGCAAGCGGCGGCGGCGCGGGCGATTCGACCGGGGCCGCGTCCTCCATGTCTTCGCCGCGCAGGGCAGGCGTCATCGCATCGTTCCTCGCCCTTAGGGGCGTCCGCGTCATGCCGGGGGCCCGCGATGGCGGTCCCGTCTCGCGCCCGGCGCCCGGTCAGGGCGCGTGGCGTCGGCCGCCGGCGCGCAGCAGCGCCATCAGCGCCGCCGCCGGTCCCGGCAGTCCGGCGCAAAGAATGCGCGGCAGGCCGGGATCCGGCAAGCCCGCGCCCCGCGGCGGATCGAACCGCAGGGCCTCGGGCAGGCGGGCGTCGGGCGGGGCCGAGAGGTCGGCGACCAGCGCCAGCGCCACCGCGCCGCGCCCGGCTTCCGCGACCGTCTCCAGCCGCAGGATGCCGATGCCGCGCGCCTCGATCAGGCCGTTCAGCGCGGGCGGGCAAGTGGCGGATATGGTGTCCCCGGGGCCTGCGCGCAACTCGGTGCGGTCGTCCGCCACCAGAACCGCCCCGCGGGAGATCATCTCCAGCGCCAGCGCCGATTTCCCCGATCCCGACGGCCCCAGGATCAGCGCGCCGAGCCACACGCCGTCCGGCCCCTCGACCGCCACGCAGGAGGCATGGAGGATGACCGGGCCAGACCCCGCCGCGCCCGGCCCCGTCATCCCGGCAGTTCGACCACGAAGCGGGCGCCGCGGCGGGCATGGCCTTCGGGCCGGATGTTCTCGGCCCGGATCCGCCCGCCATGCGCCTCGACGATCTGGCGCGAGATCGACAGGCCGAGCCCGGAATGGTTGCCGAAATTCTCGGCCCCCGGGCGTTCGGAATAGAACCGCTCGAACACCGACTGCAGATTGTCGTCGGGAATGCCCGGCCCCTCGTCCTCCACCGTCACCCGGATCTGGCCGTCGCCGCCGCGCGCCGCGGCGATGCGGATCTCGGAATTCTCCGGCGAGAAGCTGATCGCGTTCTCGATCAGGTTGACGAAGACCTGCGCCAGCCGCCCCTCGATGCCGCGCACCTTGAGCGGTCCGCGCACCGCCTGGGCCCGGATCCGCGCGCCGTGCTTGTCGGCCTTGGCCTGGTTGAACTCGGCCAGCGTCTCCAGCAGCGTGGCCAGGTCGAAGGGCTCGCGCTCCTCGCGCACCAGTTCGGCGTCGAGGCGGGACGCGTTGGAGATGTCGGTGACCAGCCGGTCGAGCCGGGCCACGTCATGCTCCATCACCTTCAGCAGCCGCTCCTTCTGCTCCTCGGTGCGGGCGTAGCGGGTGGTCTCCACCGCCGAGCGCAGCGACGACAGCGGGTTCTTGATCTCATGGGCCACGTCGGCGGCGAAGGCCTCGGTCGCCTCGATGCGGTGATAAAGCGTCTCGGTCATGCGCTTGAGCGCGCCCGACAGATGCCCGATCTCGTCGCCGCGCGCGGTCATGTCGGGCAGCTCGATGCGGCCGCCGCCCATGCCCTGCTCGCCCCGTTCGGCGGCGAGGGCGGCTTCGGCCAGCCGCTCGATCGGGCGGCCGATGGCCTTGGCGAGCAGCACCGACAGCACCACCGACACCGCCAGCGCCACGAAGAACACTTGCAGGATCGAATAGCGTTCGGAGCGCACGATGGCGTCGATGTCGCCGCCCTGGGTGGACATCACCAGCGCGCCGTAGACTTTCTTCAGCCGCTGGATGGGGACGGAGACCGAGACGATCAGCTCGCCTTGCGCATTGAACCGCTCGCCGCGCGCCGACTGACCGCCGAGCGCCGCGTAGACGCCCTGCAGCCGGGCCACGCCGCCGAGGATCTCGGTCGCCACCGGCTCTTCGCGTCCGCCGATGGTGAGCTCGCGCAGGAAGGCGCCGGCGTCCTGCAGCCAGTTGAGGGGTTCGCGGGTGCGGTCGAAGCGCGACGCGGGCAGGACCTCGATCTCGACCACCCCCGAGGGACCGGCCACCAGGGACGAATCGCTCATCAGCCTGGCGCCGCGGTCGAAGATCTGGGCGCGGACCTTGGCCGGGTCGACCAGGCGGTCGAGCACCAGCTGCGCCTTTTCGGGATCGATGCCGAGCGCGCCGTCGTCGCGACCGGCGGATTCGGCGAGCGTGATGGCGATGGTCTCGCCCTGGACCTCCAGCGCCTGGGTGCGCAGCTCGATCAGCTTGCCGCGGAAATCGTTGAGCGCCAGAACGCCGGCGACCAGCAGCCCGAGCCCGATGAGGTTGAACGACACGATCCGGCGGGTGAGCCGCGACGGCGTGCGGGGCGGCGGACGGACGAGACCGGGCTGCGACGCCGCGCCGCCCGCGCGCCTGTCGAGCGTCTCGTCGTCGTCGTAGACGTCGCCGTCGAAGGGGTCGAGATGGGCGAGCGGATCGCCTTCGTCGTCGTTCCGCCCGTCGCCTCGGGGCCGCCCGTCGCCTCGGGGCCGCCCCTCGTCCCGCGCCCGCCCGTCGTCCCACGCCCGGTCATCCGCTTCGGCTGCGTTTCCGCCCCCGATGCCGTTCCCCCCCGCAGTCCCGTCCCCGTCTCCGGCGGAGTCGTCCTGGCCGGCGCCGCGCTCGGGCGTCGAGCGCATGGCCGACATCCGGTCGGCCGACCCGGTCCCGCCCGCGCCGCGGCGGCGCGGTCCGGCGGCGCCCGCCACGTCGGATCCGTCGCGGGGCCAGCCTTCGGCGGGGGGCGGCATGGCGGGGTCAGACCTCCTTGTAACGATAGCCGACGCCATAAAGCGTCTCGATCGAGGCGAAGTCATCGTCGACCTGGCGGAATTTCTTGCGGATTCGCTTGATGTGGCTGTCGATGGTGCGGTCGTCCACATAAACCTGATCGTCGTAGGCGGCGTCCATCAGCTGATCGCGGCTTTTCACGAAGCCGGGGCGCTGGGCGAGCGCCTGGAGGATCAGGAATTCGGTCACGGTCAGCGTCACGCCCTCGCCGCCCCAGGTGCAGGAATGGCGCAACGGATCGAGGGCCAGCTTGCCGCGGGTCATGGCGCGGTCGGCTTCGGCCCGGTCGACCTCGGCCCCGTTCGCGGCCTCGCGGCGACGCAGCACGGCGCGGACCCGCTCGATCAGCAGGCGCTGCGAGAACGGCTTGCGCACGTAGTCGTCGGCGCCCATGCGCAGGCCCAGCACCTCGTCGATCTCCTCGTCCTTGGAGGTCAGGAAGATCACCGGCAGGTCCGACTGCTGGCGCAGGCGGCGCAGAAGCTCCATGCCGTCCATGCGCGGCATCTTGATGTCGAACACCGCCAGGTCGGGCGGCTGGGTGGTCAGCGCCGCAAGCGCGGCGGCGCCGTCGGTGTAGCAACGCACCTCGTAACCTTCGGCCTCCATCGCCATCGAGACGGAGGTGAGAATGTTCCGGTCGTCATCCACCAGCGCGATCTGGGTCATGGTCTCTCCAAGTCGTTGCGCGTCAGCCCCGCGCAAGGGGGCCGCCGCACGTGCTGCGACGGGACCTGCGGCGACTGCACGGGTCCTGCGGCCTGCGCGCGTTGACGCAGCGCCGTCGCCGGATCCGGTCCCACAGGACGGGTTATCCATGAGATGCGCAACATATCCGGCTCCAAAGCGGCTCGATTGAGGCCGAACTGCGCCATTTCGCCCGCGGCGAAGCTTCTGTCACATTCATGCCGATATGTTATAGCCCGATCAGACAGGGTTTCGGATCGGAATCGCTTTTTCAGGCCGGCGTCGCGCAATATCGCGCTGCGCCGGCCGAGCGTGTAAGGTTCGGGCTGACGCGACGTTGCGGCCAAGACCGCACGGGGGAGCGTCGCAAGAGGAAGCGATCGAAGGAGCGCACAGGTATGCAGCGAGGCGTGTTCAATCCCGAGCGGAGCCTTGAGGTCCAGGGTATCACCGGCCTCAAGGTCGCCCATTACAACCTCGAGGAGGCCGCCCTGATGCAGGAGGCGGTCGCCCGCGGCGAGGGCGAGATCGGCCGGGGCGGCGCGTTTCTCGTCTCCACCGGCAAACACACGGGTCGGTCCCCGCAGGACAAGTTCGTCGTCCGCGAGCCCTCCGTGGAGTCCGACGTGTGGTGGGAGAACAACAAGCCCATGGCCGCCGACGCGTTCGAGCGTCTGCGCGTCGACATGGTCGCCCATCTCGCGGGTCGCGAGCTGTTCGTCGAGGATCTGTTCGGCGGGGCCGATCCGGCCTACCGGCTCAATGTGCGCCTGTGCACCGAGCTCGCCTGGCATGCGCTCTTCATCCGGCATCTGCTGCGCCGGCCGGAGCGGGCGGAGCTGGCCGGGTTCGATCCCGAGTTCACCATCCTCAACGTGCCGAGCTTCAAGGCCGATCCCGCCAAGCACGGCTGCCGGTCCGAGACCGTCATCGCCATCAGCTTCGAGCGCAAGCTGGTGCTGATCGGCGGCACCTCCTACGCCGGCGAGAACAAGAAGTCGGTGTTCTCGATCCTCAACTTCCTGCTGCCCGCCCAGGGCGTGATGCCGATGCACTGCTCGGCCAACCACGCCATCGGCGAGCCGTCGGACGCCGCGGTGTTCTTCGGCCTGTCGGGCACCGGCAAGACCACGCTCTCGGCCGACCCCTCGCGCACGCTGATCGGCGACGACGAGCATGGCTGGTCGGACAAGGGCATCTTCAACTTCGAAGGGGGCTGTTACGCGAAGACCATCTCGCTGAGCCCCGAGGCCGAGCCGGAGATCTTCGCGACCACCTCCCGCTTCGCGACGGTGATCGAGAACATGGTCTACGATCCGCTCACCAAGGAACTGGATTTCGAGGACGACAGCCTGACGCCGAACATGCGGGCCGCCTATCCGCTGGACTACATCTCCAACGCGTCGGAGACGGGTCTGGGCGGCGCGCCCAAGAACGTGGTGATGCTGACCTGCGACGCCTTCGGGGTGCTGCCCCCGATCGCGCGGCTGACGCCGGCGCAGGCCATGTACCATTTCCTGTCGGGCTTCACCTCGAAGGTCGCGGGGACCGAGAAGGGCGTGACGGAGCCGTCGCCGACCTTCTCCACCTGCTTCGGCCAGCCGTTCATGCCGCGTCGTCCCGAGGTCTACGGGGCGCTGCTGCGCGACAAGATCGCCCAGCACGGCGCCACCTGCTGGCTGGTGAACACCGGCTGGTCGGGCGGGGCCTTCGGCACGGGCAAGCGGATGCCGATCAAGGCGACCCGCGCGCTGCTGGCCGGCGCGCTCGACGGGTCGCTGAACGGGGCGGAGTTCCGCAAGGATCCGAATTTCGGGTTCGAGGTGCCGGTCTCGGTGTCCGGCGTGGACAAGGCGCTGCTCGACCCGCGCGGCACCTGGTCCGATCCGGCGGCCTATGATGCGCAGGCGGCCAAGCTGGTGGCCATGTTCGCCGACAACTTCGCCCAGTACGAGCCGCATGTGGGCGATGAAGTCCGGGCCGCCGCGCCCGGGGCCTGATCCCGAGCCGAACGGCCCTCTCACGGGCCGGGACGACTGCGAAAGGGGGCGCGCCGGGGGACCGGCGCGCCCCCTTTCACGTCCGGGAGGCCGCGCGCCGGCCGTGGCTGCGGCATCGGCGGAGCGCCCGCGCGGCCCTGGACCCGGCCGCCCGGCGGCGCCGGCGACGGTCGGAGAGGTCGCCGCGATGCAGGCGCGGGGCGCCTTCGGATCGCCTCTCGGCGGCTCTGTCCTAACTTGCGGTTCGGCTCCGCAGCATGGTTTGCGGTCCCGCGAGCCCGCCCGCCTCTCTCCGCGCCCCGCCGCAGACCTGCGCCCGGCCGAGCTCGGCGTCTCCGTCGACCCGCCGCGCGGGCGGGGCGTCCCGGCTCTCGCCCCGGTCGTCGCGCGGCGTCCGGAGCGGGCCGCCGGGCGCCGCCCTCCGTCTTTCGACGCCACGCGGCGAAATCGCGGGCGCCCGCCCGCGCGCCGCGCTAGATTGCCCGCCGCCATGTCCGCCCTTGCCCCCACCCGCCCCTGCGACTCGATCCCCGCGCTCTGCCGAGCCTGCGGCCATGGCTTCGTCGCGCCCGCGCCCGCGACCGACGCGCCCCCCGTCGCCCGCCCGCGCTGCCCCGCCTGCCGCGCGCCCGCCGGCATCGCCCATGCCGAACTGCACGACCTCGCCGTCGCCCATATCGACTGCGACGCCTTCTACGCCTCCGTCGAGAAACGCGACGACCCGGCGCTGCGCGACCGCCCCGTCATCATCGGCGGCGGCCGCCGGGGCGTCGTCTCCACCGCATGCTATCTCGCGCGCACCCGCGGCGTCCGTTCCGCCATGCCGATGTTCAAGGCGCTGAAGCTCTGCCCCGAGGCCGTGGTCCTCCCCCCCCGCATGTCCCACTATGCCGAGGTCAGTCGGGAGATCCGCGCCCGCTTCGACGCGCTCACGCCGCTGGTCGAGCCGCTGTCGCTGGACGAGGCCTTCCTCGACCTCGCCGGCACCCGCCGCCTGCACGGCCTGTCGCCCGCCGCGGCGCTTGCCCGCCTCGCGCGCGAGATCCGGGCGGAGGTCGGCATCACCGTTTCCGTCGGCCTCTCCCACAACAAGTTCCTTGCGAAGATCGCCTCGGACCTCGACAAGCCCCGCGGCTTCGCCCTGATCGGCCGGGCCGAGACCCAGGCGTTTCTCGAGGATCAGTCCGTCCGCATGATCTGGGGCATCGGCGCCGCGACCGCCGAAAAGCTGGAGGCCGAGGGCCTGCGCACGCTCCGCGACATCAGACGCGCCGATCCCGACCGGCTGCGCGCGCGCCATGGCGCCTTCGGGGACCGGCTGATCCGGCTGGCGCATGGCGAGGACGCCCGCCCCGTGGCTCCGGACCGCGAATTGAAGACGCTCTCCAACGAGACCACCTTCGAGGACGACGTCTCCGACCCCGACCTGCTCGACGGGCATCTGTGGCGGATGGCCGAGAAGGCGGCGGGGCGCGCCAAGGCGCAGGGGCTGGCGGGACGGGTGGCGACGCTGAAGCTCAAGCGCGCCGATTTCCGCCTGATCTCGCGCCGGGCGACGCTGCCCGAGCCGGTGCAGCTCGCCGATGCGCTCTACCGTGCGGTGCGCCCGATGCTGGAGCGGGAGCTGGCCGCCGCGCCGTTCCGCCTGCTCGGCGTGGGGTTGGCGGGACTGGCGCCGGACGCCGAGGCGGGACGCTCCGCCGACCTGCTCGATCCCGACGCGGGGCGGCGCGCAGCGGCGGAACGCGCCTCCGACGCGATCCGCGCCCGCTTCGGGACCAAAGCGATTCTGAAAGGCAGGGCCTTGCGTTAGCCTAAGGGAAGCCGCACAAGGTGTGCGCAGCTGCCGCGATTTTCATCGGAATTTCGGTACGTAAATTAAAACTTTTATCATTTGATCAAAAAAATAGCCCTGAAATTCAGGAATTTGCCGGTGCACAAGCGGTTTCCGCCGCGATCCCCGTTGCTTTTGCTGCAGCGCACCTATAGCTTCCTTGTTGTGACGTCTGACGTCACCGCCCTTCTGGGCGTTTCCTCCCTAGACTTGGGCCGGGCTTGTCCTGGCCCTTTTTTTTGCGCGCTTTTTTGGAGGAAGCGCCGCGCGGCGCGGCGCAGGCCGACGCCACGGTCCCCCGCGATCCTGCACATGTCTCTGAAATCCAGGGTGAACCGCGGTCCGCCGGCGGCGGCCTATTCGGCGGCGAGCGCCGTCGCCTCGGGCCGCAGGGCGGCCAGCCGGGCGATCACAGGCCGCAGCGCGGCGCGCACCGCCTCGAAGCCCTCGCCGGGGACGATGCGGTCCTCGTCGAGGTAGAGCCCGCGGTCGATCTCCACCTGCACCGCATGCACGCCGCGCGCCGGGCGCCCGTATTTCTGGGTGATGTAGCCGCCGGCGAAGGGCGAGTTGCGCGCGACCGCGAAGCCGAGATCGCCGAAGGCCCGCTCGCATTCCGCCATGATCCACGGCGCGCAGGACACGCCGAAGCGGTCG
The DNA here is from genome assembly GCF_055129145.1 of Albimonas sp. Lineage (NCBI taxonomy): Bacteria > Pseudomonadati > Pseudomonadota > Alphaproteobacteria > Rhodobacterales > Paracoccaceae > Albimonas > Albimonas sp. Next base: position 9,854 of record NZ_JBSRTQ010000110.1, read on the forward strand.
CCGAGGATGATCTCCGGGCGCCGCCCCCGCACCCGCGGCGCCGCGCGCAGCGCGTCCGAGGGCATGGAGTGGCAGTCGATCAGCACCGCGCAGCCGGTCCGCGCCCGCGCTTCGTCCAGCAGACCCTGCAGCGCCGCGTGATAGGGGCGGTAGCAGCGGCGCAGCCGGTCCTGCGCCGTCTCCTGGGTCAGCTTGCCAAGATAGATGTTAACGCCTTCGGCCACCACGCGCGGGATCACGCCGAGGCCGGCGGCCAGCCGCGGGTTCAGCCCCGCGGCGCGCATGCCGGCGATGAGCGCGGGGTCCATCTCGTCCGGCCCCCGGTTCAGATCGACATAGGCGCGGGGCGCGAGGGCGTGGATCAGGGGGGCGCCGTGCTCGGGGGCCGCATCGAACAGCTGCTCGACGAAGGCGTCTTCGGAGCGGCGCAGGTCGTGGGCGTTGAGCCGCGAGGCGCGCAGCAGATCCTCGGGGTAGTCGCGTCCGGAATGGGGCGAGGAGAACACCGCGGACGAGCCTTGCGTCGCCGGAGCGAGGTCCGGGCGCAGGATGCGGAAGCCGTCGGGGGGAGCGGTTTCGGGCGCGTTCATCCCGGCACTATAGCGTGCTCGCGCGCCACGGGAATACAATTGGTGGCCGGGGCGGGTTCTTGCGTTCATACGCGTGCGAATATGTTCCCGGCGCCACGCCCCGCCCCCGTCCCGCCCTGCCAGGCTCCGGGCGAGGCTCAGGGCAGTTCGGCCTGGATGGCGCGCATCGCGGCGGCCGGGTCGGCGGCGCGCCAGACCGGGCGGCCGACCACGATATGGTCGGCGCCGGCCCGGATCGCCTCGCCCGGCGTCGCCGCGCGCTTCTGGTCGTCCATGCCGGACCCCGCCGGGCGCACGCCGGGGGTGACGATCAGCCGGCCGGCGGCTTCAGGCAGGGCGCGGATCGCCGCCGCCTCATGCGGGGAGGCGATGACGCCGTCGGCCCCGGCCTCGAAGGCGCGTCGCGCCCGCTCGGTCCCGATCGCGCCGATGTCGCCGGCCTCGATCATCGCCGCATCGAGGTCGGCGCGGTCGAGCGAGGTCAGCACCGTCACCGCCAGGATCTTCATCCCCGAGCCCGAAGCCCCCTGCATCGCCGCCCGCACCACATGCGGGTCGCCATGCACGGTGAGGAAATCGAGGTCGAAGGCCGCGAGCCGCTTCACCGCCGCCTCCACCGTCGCCCCGATGTCGAAGAGCTTCATGTCGAGGAACACGCGCTTGCCCTGGTCCTTCAACTCCATCGCCGCGGCGAGCCCGCCGGTGGTCAGCATGCCGAGGCCGATCTTGTAGAAGGCGCCTGCGTCGCCGATGCGCTTCGCGAGATCGAGCGCCGCGACCGCGTCGGGCACGTCCAGCGCCACGATCACGCGGTCGAGCGCGGCGCGCGCCGCGCGGGTCTGGGCGGCGGGCAGGGCGTGGACGTTGCTGGCCTCGGACATGGCGCGGTCTCCTGATCGGGGGCGGGGCGGGGATCCCCGCGCGATAATCCCGCGCAGGACGCCGGGCAAGCGAAAACGCGCGGCCCCCCGTCCCGCGCAGCGCATGATCCCTTCGCGCGACTTGCGCTGGGTCAAGGACTTGTGACCCCGATGGGCCTTACACATATTCCTACCCGAGAGGGGCGGGCCGATCCCGGGCGCCCCCGAACATCACAGGCCGGGCCAGGGCGCGCCATACGGGCGCCCGTTGTCCCAGGCGCTGCATCAGGAGAGCGTCATGGACTTTGAAAAGTTCACCGATCGCGCGCGCGGGTTCGTTCAGGCGGCCCAGACCATCGCGACGCGCGAAAGCCACCAGAAACTCGTGCCCGAGCATCTGCTCAAGGCGCTGCTCGACGACGGCGAAGGCTTCGCGGCCAACCTGATCGGGCGCGCCGGCGGCGACGCCGAAAAGGTGCGCCAGGCCGTCGACCGCGCGGTCGCCAAGCTGCCCAAGGTTCAGGGCGGCCAGTTCCACATGGACCCCGCCTTCGCCCGCGTCGTCGACCAGGCGGCGCAGCTCGCCCAGAAGGCCGGCGACAGCTTCGTGACCGTGGAGCGCGTGCTCGTCGCGCTCGCCACCGAGACCTCCGACGCCGCCAAGGCGCTCGCCTCCGGCGGGGCGACCGGGCAGGCGCTGACGAAAGCCATCGACGACATGCGCAAGGGACGAACCGCGGACAGCGCCTCGGCCGAGGAGACCTTCGAGGCGCTGGGCAAATACGCCCGCGACCTGACCGAGGCGGCGCGCGAGGGCAAGATCGACCCGGTCATCGGCCGGGACGAGGAGATCCGCCGCTGCATCCAGGTGCTGAGCCGCCGCACCAAGAACAACCCGGTCCTGATCGGGGAGCCCGGCGTCGGCAAGACCGCCATCGCCGAAGGGCTCGCCATGCGCATCGTCAACGGCGACGTGCCCGAGAGCCTGAAGGACAAGAAGCTGCTGAGCCTCGACATGGGCTCGCTGATCGCCGGCGCGAAATACCGCGGCGAGTTCGAGGAGCGGCTGAAATCGGTGCTGAACGAGGTCACCGCCTCCGACGGGCAGATCATCCTCTTCATCGACGAGATGCACACCCTGGTCGGCGCCGGCAAGGGCGACGGGGCGATGGACGCCTCCAACCTGCTGAAACCCGCGCTGGCGCGGGGGGAGCTGCATTGCGTCGGCGCCACCACGCTCGACGAATTCCGCAAGCATGTGGAAAAGGACGCCGCGCTCGCCCGGCGCTTCCAGCCGGTGTTCGTGTCGGAGCCGACGGTGGAGGACACCATCTCCATCCTGCGCGGGATCAAGGAGAAATATGAGGTGCATCACGGGGTGCGGATCTCGGACGCGGCGCTCGTGTCCGCGGCCATGCTCTCGCACCGCTACATCGCCGACCGTTTCCTGCCCGACAAGGCCATCGACCTGATGGACGAGGCCGCCTCGCGTTTGCGCATGGAGGTGGATTCGAAGCCCGAGGAGCTCGACGCGCTCGACCGCGAGATCATGCAGAAGCAGATCGAGTCGGAGGCCCTGAAGAAGGAGACCGACCAGGCCTCCCGCGACCGGCTGGAGAAACTGACCGTCGATCTCGCCCAGCTGCAGGAGGAGAGCGCCGCGATGACCGCCCGCTGGCAGGCGGAGCGGGAGAAGCTGGCGGGGTCCCGCGACCTGAAGGAGCGGCTCGACCGCGCCCGCGCCGAACTGGACGCGGCCAAGCGCGCCGGCGACCTCGCGAAGGCGGGCGAGCTCGCCTATGGCGTGATCCCGGGGCTGGAGAAGGGCCTGGCCGAGGCCGAGAAGGCCGAGAACAACGACGTGATGGTCGAGGAGGCGGTGCTGCCCGAGCATGTGGCGGCCGTCGTCTCGCGCTGGACCGGCGTGCCGGTGGACAAGATGCTGGAGGGGGAGCGGGACAAGCTTCTCGCGATGGAGGATGTCATCGGCGCCCGCGTGGTGGGGCAGGGCGAGGCGGTGCATGCCGTCGCCGCCGCGGTCCGGCGCGCGCGGGCGGGGCTTTCGGACCCCAACCGGCCCATCGGCTCGTTCCTGTTCCTCGGCCCGACCGGGGTGGGCAAGACCGAGTTGACCAAGGCGCTGGCCGACTTTCTCTTCGACGACGACCAGGCGATGGTCCGCATCGACATGTCCGAGTTCATGGAGAAGCACTCCGTCAGCCGTCTGATCGGCGCGCCTCCGGGCTATGTCGGCTATGACGAGGGCGGATCGCTGACCGAGGCGGTGCGCCGGCGCCCCTATACGGTGGTCCTCTTCGACGAGGTCGAGAAGGCGCATCCGGACGTGTTCAACGTGCTGCTGCAACTGCTCGACGAAGGGCGGCTGACGGATGGCCACGGCCGCACGGTCGATTTCCGCAACACGGTGGTGATCCTGACCTCGAACCTGGGGGCGGAGTATCTGACGTCCCTGCCCGACGGGGCGGGGGTGGACCAGGCGCGGGAGCCGGTGATGGCGGCGGTGCGCGCGCATTTCCGGCCGGAGTTCCTGAACCGGCTCGACGAGATCGTGCTGTTCGAGCGTCTGGGCCGCACGCACATGGCGGGGATCGTCACCATCCAGCTGAAGGGGCTGGAGACGCGGCTGGCGGATCGCAAGATCTCGCTGGACCTCAGCGTCGAGGCGCGGGCCTGGCTGGCGGAGCGTGGCTACGATCCGGTCTATGGCGCGCGTCCCTTGAAGCGGGTGATCCAAAAGGCGTTGCAGGATCCGTTGGCCGAACGGCTGCTGGCGGGCGAGATTCGCGACGGCGACACGGTTTTCGTGGGCGCCGGGGCCCATGGACTGGTGATCGGAAACCAGGCCGAAGCCGCCTCGGCGGAGGTTCCGGCGATGGTCCACTGACCCGGCGGAACCTGAAAGCTCAATGAAATCAAGGCCTGCGCCCCCGTCTGACGGGGGCGCAGGCATGACCGGCAGGATAATCGCAGCCCATGACGCTTTTCTGACGGAGGGCTGTTGACGGCCCCAGGCGAATCCCCTAGATAAGCGCTCACCGGACGACGGGGGCGACGCTCCCACCGACCGGGACAGCGGCAACCGCGATAGTCCAGAGCGTTTCGAAAGAAACGAGCTGGATCGGTTGTCGCCGCTCTTTGACATTATGATATGGGAAGGGACGTGCGGGCGGTTTGGGCCTTTTGGGTTTGACCGGCGTTTTAGGACGCACTGCACGTCGACTCGGTGAGG
>NZ_JBSRTQ010000111.1:0-14356 GCF_055129145.1 Albimonas sp.
AGCGCCAGCGCGACGCCCGCGCCGCGCAGCCGGCGCCCGGCGCGGCGGGCACGGGTCGGCCGGGCGTACGCCCCGGCGGCGGCCGTGGTCATGGTCATCATGTCAGTCATTCTCATTCGTCCCCAGCATGTCCGCCAGCAGCTTACGCAGCGCGTCGCGCACGAAGGCCGGCGTGGGCGGGTCGGCGGCGTCGGCCACGACCCGCCCTTCCGCGATGGCCTCTCCGCGCAGGCAGAGCGCCATCGCCGCGACGAAACCCTGCGGCCGCCCCTCGCCGCCGGTCAAGGTCTCCCGCGCGTCGCAGAGCGCGTCGGCGGTGATCGGCTGGGCCGGGTTGAACAGCACCGCGATGCGCAGAAGCCGCCCATGCTCCGCCCGCGCCCAGCCTCCCGGCGCCACAGGCGGCATGTCGAGCCCCTGGGGCAGCGCGGCGGGCAGCGTCACCAGCGCCGCGGCGCCGGCGGCGTCGATGCCGGGGAAGGGGCCGTTATGCGCCTCCACCGCCAGCCGCCCGGGGCGCAGCATCTCGGGCGAATAGCTCGGTTCCAGATGCACCGACGACACCACCACCGAATCCCGTGGCTTTTCCTTGCAGCCGAAGGCCAGCAGGCCGGCGGCGAGGCAAACGGCGGAGAGCGCGATCCGCCCCCGTCGCTCAGACATCGAGGTCTTCCGCGAAGCGCGCGTTCTCCTGGATGAACTGGAAGCGCAGCTCGGCCTTGCGGCCCATCAGGCGTTCGACCAGGCGCCCGGTCTCGCCGTCCTCCCCCGGCTCGTCCTCGGCGATCATCACCCGGATCAGGGTCCGGGAACCGGGATCCATCGTGGTCTCCTTGAGCTGGCGCGGCATCATCTCGCCCAGGCCCTTGAAGCGCCCGATGTCGATCTTGCCGCGGCCCTTGAACTCCGTCTCCATCAGCCGCTCGCGGTCGGCGTCGTCGCGGGCGTAGAGCGTCTTGGTCCCTTGCGTGATGCGGTAGAGCGGCGGGGCGGCGAGGAACAGGCGCCCCGATTCCACCAGCGGCCGCATCTGGCGGAAGAAGAACGTCATCAGCAGCGAGGCGATATGGGCGCCGTCCACGTCGGCGTCGGTCATGATGATGACCCGCTCGTAGCGCAGATCGTCGAGGTTGAAGCGCGAACCGCCCTGGACGCCGAGCGCCTGGCACAGGTCCTGCAATTCCTGGTTCTGCGCCAGTTTTTCGACGCTGGCGTTGGCGACGTTGAGGATCTTGCCGCGCAGCGGCAGCACGGCCTGCGTGCGCCGGTTGCGGGCCTGCTTGGCCGAGCCGCCCGCCGAGTCGCCCTCCACCAGGAAGATCTCGGAGCCTTCCTTGGAATTGTCGGAGCAGTCCGAAAGCTTGCCGGGCAGGCGCAGCTTCTTCACCGCCGACTTGCGCTGTGTCTCCTTCTCCGCCCGCCGCTTCACCCGCTCCTCGGCGCGCAGCATGACGAAATCGAGGATGCCGCCCGCCCGCTTGGGGTCGGCGGCGAGCCAGGTGTCGATCGGGTCGCGGATCGCGGCTTCGGCGAGGCGCGCGGCCTCGGCGGTGGCGAGGCGGTCCTTGGTCTGGCCGACGAATTCTGGGTCGCGGATGAAGATCGAGATCATCGCGCAGGCCGCGCCCTGGATGTCCTCGCGGGTCAGAAGCTGGGCGGCCTTCTTCACGCCCACCCGTTCCGCATGGCTTTTCAGGCCCTTGAGCAGCGCGGCCCAGAAGCCGGATTCATGCGTGCCCCCCTCCGGCGTCGGCACGGTGTTGCAGTAGGAGGAGACGAACCCGTCCCGCGCCATGGTCCAGTTGATCGCCCATTCGACCGATCCGGGCGTGTCCGCGCCGAATTTCTCGGCGAACTGCACCTTGCCCGCGAAGGGCTCGGGCGAGCAGGTGGGCGCGTCCTCGAGGCTGACCGCCAGGAAATCGGCGAGGCCGCCGGGGAAGCGGAACGTCGCCTCGGCCGGCGTGTCGTCGCCGGAGACGATCAGGGAGGGCGCGCATTTCCAGCGGATCTCGACGCCGGAGTAGAGATAGGCCTTCGAGCGCGCCATGCGCATCAGGCGCGCCGGCTTCAGCGCCAGCCGCGGTCCGAAGATCTCGGCGTCCGGGTGGAAGGTGACGGTGGTCCCGCGGCGGTTGGGGGCTGCGCCGACCTCCTCGATCCTGCCCTGGGGGATGCCGCGCGAAAAGCTCTGCCGCCACAGGATCTTGTTGCGCGCAACCTCGACCACCATCACGTCCGACAGCGCGTTGACCACCGAAATGCCGACCCCGTGCAGGCCGCCGGAGGTCTGATAGGCCTTGCCGGAGAACTTGCCCCCCGCGTGCAGGGTGCACAGGATCACCTCCAGCGCGGACTTGGTCGGGAAGCGGGGATGCGGATCGACGGGGATGCCGCGGCCGTTGTCGCGGATGGTGCAGGAGCCGTCGGCGTTCAGCTCCATCTCGATGCGGTTGGCGTGGCCGGCCACCGCCTCGTCCATCGAGTTGTCCAGGACCTCGGCCACCAGGTGATGGAGCGCGCGCTCGTCCGTGCCGCCCACATACATGCCGGGCCGCTTGCGCACGGGCTCCAGCCCCTCCAGCACCTCGATGGAGGAGGCGTCATAGACTTCGGACGCCGCCTGACCGGCGAAGAGGTCGGCATCGGCGGCGGCATCGGCTTTCGCATCGGCGGTGGCATTGTCGGGGCTCAGGCCCGAATTCGCGTCGGGCTTGGGGGCGCGGTCTGCCATGGGGCTTTTGGTCCTGATCTGTTCCTCGCGCCCTTATCGCCCGAGGACGGGCGGCGGATCAATGCGCCGATCGGTCCGCCGCGGGGCGGAGCGCGCCGAATGCGCCCTCCGGCCCGCAGCGTCGGGTCGCTTTTCGCGGTCAGGTCGTCTCTCAGGACCCGAAAAGCCGGCCGAGGAAGCTCTTCTTCGCCTCCGGCTCCACCGGAACCTCGGCCGCGGCGTCCTTCATCACGCCGGCGACCAGCCCGTAGGTTTCGGTCCAGGCCGCGGCCACCTCGGGGGTCCAGTCGTCTCCCAGCCCCTTTTCCAGCGTGAACAGCAGCGCGCCGCCGACCGCGTCGTAGTGCGAGTCGGCGACGCCGTAGGCCACGTGGCGGCGGCCCAGATCCTGCACCGCAGGCACGATCGTCTCGACCTGGTGCAGGTTGTTGACCGCGACGGCCAGCATCTGCATCAGCTTCTTCTTCTGGTCGCCCATCTGCTCGGGGAAGAGCGCGCGCACCTGCGGCGCGGTCTCGAACAGCCGGTCGTAGAAGATGTCGGCGGCGGTGTCCGCGATCGGGACCACCTTCCTGAAGCTGGTCTGGACCAGCGCGACCTTTTCGGGGGTCATGGTCGTCGTCTCCCTGGTTTGGCGGCGGAGCGGCTGCGCGTCCGCCTGCGCCTGAATGGGGTGGTTTGGTTTACGGATCGTGGACGGCGCCGGGCCGCGTCCGACCCCGCCCGGGATCGGGGCGGGGCCGGCGCAGTCCCGGGAAGGAGGTCGGTCGGGTCCGGGTCTCAGCCGTCGATGGGGATGCGGATCACCACGCCGCCCATCACGTCGCCCAGCTGGAAGTCGGTCTTCGGGCTGTCCTTGTGGTCGTTGTGGCAGCTGACGCAGGCCTCGGCGACGCCGGTGTCGGCGTAGACGGCGGTGAAATAGGTCTGTCCGCCCAGCGCCTCCTCGCCGTACCAGTTCTCGCCGAGGTTCTCGGCCACGTATTCCAGCCCCTCCTTCTCCGCATCCGTCTTGGGCGCGTTCTGCTTGTTCACCGGCCAGAGCGAGAGCAGCGAGTAGGAGAAGGCGTCGGTCTTGTCGGCCACGCCCTCGGCCCCGAAGCGGAACATCTGGGCGGGCAGCGGCAGGGCCTTCTCGTCCTCGAAATGCTCGGAGGCCTTGATGACGCCTTCCTTGTTGGCGAGCCGGCCGACGACCATCTTCGTGTAGACTGTGCGGTCCGAATTCATCACCGCATGCAGCATGTCGGCCACGTCCCTGGGCGGGATCCCGTCGGCCAGCGCCGGGACGCCGATGGCGACGGTCATGACCGCCCCGAGCCATTTGATTTTTCTCGCGCGCATGAAATATGCCCTCCTTGCGACTTCGGTTGCATCTCGACGGCGGGGGAGCGTCATGGCCGTGCCGCCTCTCCCGTCGTCACCCGCCGCACCGCCCAGTCGATGCTTTCGACATGGACGGACGGACGATCCTTGAAATTGCTGGTGGTGAGCGCGGGGTCGGCGAGCGCGTCGATGGCGAAGCCGAGCCCGTGGCAGTTCATGCAGACCGGACGGATCATTTTTTCGTTCGGCCGCAGGTAGGCGTTCTGGTTGTGGGTGGTGAAGGGGCGCCCCGACGCATCCTCGATCACCGGCATGTGGCAATCCGAGCAGCCGACGCCGGTCCCGGGCGCGGCGAGGCCTTCGATCTCGCGCAGCCAGGCCGCGTGGTGTTCGGAGCCGAAATAGGCGCGGCTATGGTCGTCGTCGTGGCAGGACGCGCAGGCCTCGACCCGCGCCGGGCGGCGGTCGGGGGCGTGGGCGTCGTGGCAGGATCCGCAGCCGAGCGCCTTGTGTGCGGCCTCGGGTTTCATCGGCAGGCGGGCGGCGGCGACGGTCATGGCGGGGGCGGGTTCGGCGTCGTCGAGCAGGGCGAGGATCGCGGCCGGCAGATCCTCCTCCAACCCCTTCAGCCCCAGCGCCTTGAAGCGTTTTTCAAGGCTGCGCGGCTTTGAAATCCCCTTGTTGAAGGCCATGCCGTGGCGGCCCTCCGTGAAGGTCTGGGACTGGGCGCGGTGGCACTTGCCGCAGGCATTGAGGTCGGGGGCGTCGGTCCATTCCGCCGCGATCTCCGCCGGGTCGGCGGTCTTCGCGGCCTTCGGCGCGTGGCAATCGGCGCAGTTCACCCCGGTTTCGGCATGCATCGAGGCGGCCCATTCAGCGGCTTCGGCCTCGGCGAAGCGGGTCAGCACCGGGCGCGGGGCGTCGGCGAGCGCGAGGGTCAGCGCCTCGCCCGGGGCCTTCGCAAAGCCCGCGCCGCGGGGGCGCAGGGCGGCGACGCCTTCCAGAACCGGGTGGGGCGAGAGCCAGGGCTCGTCCGCGTGCTTGACCAGGAAATCCTCGTAAAGCGCACGGTTGTCGTGGAAATTATGGCATCCGGCCGAGGCGCAGGTCTCGAACCCAAGCCCGGCATGAGAGGCGCGGGTCTTCCGAACATTCTGCTCGCCCTCCGCATGGCAGGCCTGACAAAAATCCATGGCGAGGGTGACGGCGCCGGGGCGGGTCAGCTCGGGCTTGTGCTCGATATGGCAGGTGGTGCAGTCGCGGGCGTCGAGCCTGGCCCAGTAATCCGCCATGCGCGGGTCACGGAATTTCTTGCGCGGGTGGCTGTCGTCGGAGACTTTCAGCTCCGCGTCATGGCAGCCGCGGCAGCTCTCGTTCAGCGCCTTCTTCGCGTCCTTGGTGGCCGCGAGCGGCTCGGCGCCGTGGCAGCTTTCGCAAGCGGTTTCGATCTGGTGGTGCACGCCGGTGGTGTGGCCCGGCAGGAACGCGGTGCGGTCGCCGCCGAGGAACACCGCCCCCGCCACCGCCGCCGCGGAGACCAGCGTGAGGACCACCCATAAAAGCCAGAGGAGCGGCGTGCGCATCGGTCCCCTCACCACGCGTAGGCGGCGAGCACATGCGCGCCGATCAGGGCGGGCAGGGGCCAGAGCGCCAGAATATGCAGCCAGGTCGGGGCCTTGCGCGGCGGGTGGGCGGCGGACCCGAGCCCCCGGGCGCGCAGCTTGTGCTCGCCCCCCGTGGCCAGCCCCGCGATGGCGCCGAGCGCCAGCACGGCGACGAACACCCCCATCAGCGCCGCGTTGAGATTGTCGCCGAAGCGGAAGCCGGTATGGGCGAACAGCACCAGCCCCGCGACCCCGCCGAGGCCGAGGTGAACCGCCCGCCACCCGTCATAGCCCCCCAATCGCCGCGCCGGGCGGATTCGCTTGCGCAGGCCAAGCGCCATGGCGGCGAGCGTGACGCCGAGCAGGCCGTAGCCGGTCCACTGCTTGACGATGGAATCGAACCACAGACTTTCCAATCCGTCCCGCAGCGCGAAGGCGTCCGGCAGCGGGACCGGCGGGGCGGCGAGGGTGACCGCTGCGATCATCGCCCCCGCCCCCGACAGCGCCAGCAACGGGCGCCACCAGCGCACGGGTTTGGCGGCGGCGGTCCCGCCTGCGAGGATCTCGTCCAGCAGCAGCTCGCAGGTCCCGCAGACGGTGCAGGCCCCGGTCTCGAACCGCAGGGCGTCGAGGGTGAGGGCGCCGCCCGCGATGGCGTCGCCGAGCCGCCCGCGGGTGACGCCGGTGCAGTTGCACACCGTCGCGGTGTCGGGCCAGTCGGCGGCCGACGCCGGGGCCACGGCCGGCCACAGCGCGCCGGAGCGGCGGAAGCGCAAAGGCGCGGTCAGCGGCAGGGGCAGGGCGGTCAGCCCGGCGGCGACGGCCTGCTGCACGCGGTTCATCTCCGGCCACGGCCCGATGGCGATGGCCCCCGCGAGCCGTCCGCGGGAAACGAACACCCGGCGGTACAACCCCGCGCCGTCCCGCCAGGCGTAGGCGCGCACGCCAGGCGTCTCGGCCAGCGCCTCGACGTCGCCGATGGAGAACACCTCGACCCCGATCACCTTCAGGCGGGTGGCGGGGGCGGCGCGGCGGAATTCGGCGGCCTCGCCGCAGATGGCGCGGGCCGCGGTCTCGGCCTGATCGAGGCAGGGGCCGACCAGGCCCTCGACCCGACCGTCGATCTCCGCGCATTCGCCCGCGGCCCAGATATGGGGGAGGGAGGTGCGCATCGCCCCGTCGACCCGGATGGCGCGATGCACGGCGAGCCCGGCCTTCGCCGCCAGCCCCGTCTCCGCCCGCACCCCGGCGCAGACCACGACCGTGTCGACGAGCGCGATCTCGCCGGTCGAAAGCCGCAGTCCGGTGACGGCGCCGGCGGGGGCCAGCGCCTCCTCCACCCGCACGCCGACCGAGACGCGGATGCCCAGCGCCTCGATCCGCGCGGCGAGCAGGGCCGAGGCCTCGTCGTCGAGCTGGCGAGGCATCAGGCGGGCCTCATGCTCGATCACCCGCACCCTGGCGCCATGGGCCGCCATGCCCCGCGCCGCCTCCAGCCCCAGAAGCCCGCCGCCGATCACCGCGACATGGCGGGCCGAGAGGGTGCGGGCCTTCAGCGCGGCCGCATCGTCGGCATGGCGAAAGGTGAAGACGTTGCGGGCGCCGATGCCGGGGATTCGGGGCACGAAGGCGCGGGAGCCGGTGCAGATCACCAGGTCGCGATAGGCGAAGAACCGCCCCGAAGCGGTCTCGACCAGCCGCGCATCCGCGTCGATCCCCACCGCGCGGACGCCGGCGTAATGATGCGCCCGGCCGTCGCCCACCGGGTCGCGGGGTTGGGTCACCTGGCCGAACTGGACCTCGCCGGCGAGCAGAGGGGTCAGCTTCACCCGGTTGTAAGGGGCCCAGCTTTCGGCATTCAGCAGCGCCACGGAGCGGCCGCGGCGAGAGAGCTCCCGCGCTGCGCGAAACCCGGTCGGTCCGCCGCCGATCACCACGACATCGACCCGCGCGCCGGTCGCGGCGGCGGCGAGGTCGTCGTGAACAAGGATGTCGACGGAGGTTCCGTCCAAGGCGTGACGCTCCCGAGCTTGGCGCGGGGCGGCAGGACCCGGTCACGGGCCTGCGCGTTGCGCCTGGCTGAGTGGAAAGCTGGTCCGCCGTTGGACCAAGATCGCGCCGTCAACGCTGACGGCCAGCGGATTCACCCCCGAATCGTGCCGTTTTGCAAGTGAATCGACGAAAATCGGCGCAACGACGCGCGACCGCCGCGAAATCATTCGGAAAATAAGCAGATTTTCGGCGCCGCGCCTGAATTTTGGGCGGCGCTGGGTCGCGCCGCGTCGGCGCCGGGGCTCGCGACGATGTGCTGCATTTTATGCAGCGCTCTGATGCGAAACTAGCAGATTACATTGCCGCTCGGTTGCTGTGAGACTGCGCCGAGGCGGACGAGGGCGCCGGCGATGCGCGGCGCGCAAGCGCGCCGCCCCGCCGGAGCGCCGCGGGCGATGTCCGACACGCCGCAGAACAACGAGGAGCGATCGATGAGCGATTTCCGAACCCCCTCCCGCCGGGGCTTCCTGAAGACCAGCGCGGCGCTGGGCGGCGCCATGGCGCTGACCGGGCTCGGCGCCGGCCGGGCGCTGGCCGCCGACACCACCGTCGGCTTCATCTATGTCGGGCCCAAGGACGACTACGGCTACAACCAGGCCCATGCCGAGGGCGCGGCGGCGCTCAAGGGCATCGCCGGCCTCACCGTGGTCGAAGAGGAGAACGTGCCCGAGTCGGTCGACGTGCAGAAGTCGATGGAGTCGATGATCAACTTCGACGGCGCCTCGCTGATCTTCCCGACCTCGTTCGGCTATTTCGACCCGCATATCCTCGAGATCGCCAGGAAATACACCGACGTGCGCTTCGAGCATTGCGGCGGCATGTGGTCGGCCGACAAGCACCCGATGAATGTCGGCTCGTATTTCGGCTATATCGGCATGGGCCAGTATCTGAACGGCATCGCCGCCGGTCATGCCACCAAGACCAGGAAGATCGGCTTCGTCGCGGCGAAGCCCATCCCGCAGGTGCTGCTCAACGTGAACTCGTTCCTGCTCGGCGCGCGCGCGGTCGACCCCGAGATCACCTGCCAGGTGATCTTCACCGGCGAATGGTCGCTGGCGGTGAAGGAGGCCGAAGCGGTCAACGCGCTGACCGACCAGGGCGCCGACGTGATCACCTGCCATGTGGACGGCCCCAAAGTGGTGATCGAGACCGCCGCCGGCCGCGGCGCGTTCGTCTGCGGCTACCACGCCGACCAGTCCGCGCTCGCCCCCGAGAAGTATCTGACCGGGGCCGAGTGGAACTGGGCCAAGGTCTACACCGACATGGCCAACGCCACCCTGGCCGGCGAGACCATCCCCAACTTCGTGCGCGGCGGGCTGGCCGACGGCTTCATCAAGATGTCGCCCCTGGGCCCCGCCGTGTCCGACGCCGCCCGCACCCAGTTCGAGGCGACCAAGGCCACCATCGAGAAGGGCGGCTTCTCGGTCATCAAAGGTCCGCTCAAGGACAACAAGGGCGGGGTGATCGCGACCGAGAGCCAGGCCTTCCTGGAAACCGACGTGGCGCTCGAGAGCATGGACTACCTGGTCGAGGGCGTGGTCGGCTCGACCTCCTGAGCCGACAAGCGGAGGGGTTCGGCATGGCCGATCAGACGGCGTCAGGCGGTGCATCAGGCGGGGCGGCGGGGATGATCGCGGTCCCTGCCTCCGGCGCGCTCGCCCGCTGGGCGCGGCGGGCCGAGGCGGTGGCGATCCCGGCGGGAGCGCTGGTCATGGGCCTCGCGGCCTTCGGGCTGTTCCTGCTGGCGCTGGGGAAATCCCCCGTGCAGTTCTACGAGCTGGTCTGCAAGGCCGGCTTCGGCACCTGGTTCAGCTGGCAGAACACGCTGAGCCGGGCGGCCCCTCTGCTGTTCGCAGCGCTCTGCGTGGCGCTGCCCGCGCGCCTCGGCCTGATGATCATCGGGGGGGAGGGCGCCATCGTGCTCGGCGGCGTCGCGGCCGGCGGGCTCGGGGCGGCGATCTCCGGCTGGCCCGGGGCCATCGCCATGCCGGCGATGGCGATCTTCGCCATGCTGGTCGGCGGGGCCTGGATCGGGACGGTCGGGGCGCTGCGCCAGAAGCGCGGGGTGAACGAGACCATCTCCTCGCTGCTGATGGCCTATATCGCCATCGCCCTGATGAACCACCTGGTGGAAGGCCCGCTGCGCGACCCCGCGAGCCTCAACAAACCCTCCACCGCGCCGCTGCCCGAGGCGCTGAGGATCGGCGAGATCCCCGGCATGGACGTGCACTGGGGGTTCGTGATCGGCGTGGTCTGCTGCGTGGTCTCCTGGGTGCTGATCGAAAAGACCACCTGGGGGTTCGCGGCGCGCCTCGTCGGCGGCAACGTGCGGGCGGCCCAGATCCAGGGGCTGCCGGTGGGCTGGCTGCTGATCGGCTTCACCGCGCTGGGGGGCGCCTTCGCGGGGCTCGCCGGGATGATCGAGGTGTCGGCGGTGCAGGGCTCGGCCAACGGCAGCCTCGCGGCGGGCTACGGCTACGCGGGGATCCTCGTCGCTTTCCTCGCCCGGCATAACGGCCTCGCCATCGTGCCGGTCGCCATCCTGATCGGGGGCATGGAGGCGTCGTCGGGCCTGATCCAGCGGCGCATGGACCTGCCCGACGCCACCGTGCTGGTGCTGGAGGGCTTCGTCTTCGTCGCCATCCTGCTGTCGGAAACCCTCTACGGCCGCTTCAAGATCTTCGCGCCCGAACGGTGGAGAAACGCATGACCGACACCGATATCGGCCTCTGGGGCGTGCCGCTGGCCATTCTGGGCGGCGCCATCCGGGTCTCCACCCCGTTCCTTTTCGTGAGCCTCGGCGAGTGCCTGACCGAGCGGTCGGGGCGCATCAATCTCGGCCTCGAGGGCACGCTCGTCTTCGGCGCCATGGCCGGCTACGCCATCGCGTTCGAGAGCGGGTCGGCCTGGGTCGGCGTGCTGGGGGCTGCGCTGGCGGGCTCGGCCTTCGGGCTGATCCACGGGCTGATGTGCTCTCTGCCGCGGGTCAACGACATCGCCATCGGCATCGCGCTGATGCTGTTCGGCATGGGTTTGGCGTTCTTCTTCGGCAAGCCCTACATCCAGCCGGTCGCGCCCGACCTGCCGGCCATCGAGTTCGGCCTGTGGTCCGACCTCCCCCAGGTGCAGGCGGCGCTCAGGGTCAACGTGCTGTTCCTGATCGGGGCGGCGCTGGCGGTGTTCCTGTGGTGGGTGTTCCGGGCGACCAAGGTCGGCCTGATCGTGCGGGTGGTCGGGGATTCCACCGACGCGGCCCGCGCCATGGGGCTCCGGCCCAATCAGGTCCGCATCGCCTCCAC
Source organism: Albimonas sp. (assembly GCF_055129145.1). Taxonomy (NCBI): domain Bacteria; kingdom Pseudomonadati; phylum Pseudomonadota; class Alphaproteobacteria; order Rhodobacterales; family Paracoccaceae; genus Albimonas; species Albimonas sp. The sequence continues at coordinate 11,016 of NZ_JBSRTQ010000111.1, forward strand.
CGCCGTCGGCGGGGCGCTTGCCGGCGTCGCGGGGTCGTATCTCTCGCTCTACTATCCCGGCTCGTGGAACGAGGGCATATCCTCGGGCCAGGGTCTCATGGCAGTGGCGCTGGTGATCTTCGCGCGCTGGAACCCGATCAACTGCTTCCTCGCGGCGATGCTCTTCGGCGGCGCGGGGGCGCTGGGCCCGGCGCTGCAATCGGTCGGCGTCACCTCGGGCTATTACCTGTTTTACGCGGCGCCCTACGTGCTGACGCTGGGCATGCTGATCGCCACCTCCTCGACCACGCGCGCGCTGACCGGCGCGCCGGGCGAGCTGTCGATCACCAAGTGACCGACATGCTCGCCCGACGCCCCCTCAGCCCGTGCGCCCCGTCACTGCAGGTTGGCGGTCGGCTCGATCACCGCGCAGGCGATGCGGTCGCCGGCGTCGCCGGAGGGCTGGGTGTAGTAGTCGTCCGCCCCCGAATGGATCATCAGCGCCGAGCCGTCGTCATCGAAGAGCGGCCCGTCATCGTCCTGCAGCAGCCCCGCCTCCTCGAGCGAGATGCGATCGTTGAGGATCTCCACCCGCAGCTCGCCCGAGGCGGGGACGTGGATGTTGGGCATGTCGCCGGCATGGGGGTCGTCGTCGGCCCGGAAGCCATGCGCGTCCCCGTCGCCCACGAAATGCCCGCCGGCCGCGGCGAAATCGGGGGTGCAGGCGCCGGTCTCATGGATGTGGAAGCCGTGCACGCCTTCGGGCAGGCCCGAGAGGTCGGCGTCGATCAGCACGCCCGCCTCGGTCTGGGTGAAGGTCACGGTCCCCATCGGCGCGCCGTCGACGCCCTTCAGCTCGGCCGTGGCGCCCGGGCCGGGATAGCTGGTCTGCGTGGTCTGCGCGATCAGGCCCGCCGCGGGCAGCATCGCGGCCAGCGTCGCCGCCCCCAGAACGCGGGCGGTGCGGCTCATGCGGTGGTCGGTCATCATTCGCTCCTTCCCGGATCCGGGCGGCGCAGAGGCGCCGGCGCGGGTCCGGTCTTGCTTCAACACATGAGGTGACTTGTGACGGGTCTCGGCGGTCTCAACCCCTCCCCCAACGGCATCGGCATCGGACTGGTGCAGCTTCAGCTTCCCAACACGGTCACCCGCGACGACCTCGCGCGGCAGACGGCGCGGGTGGTGGAACTGGTCGGAAAAGCCCGGCGGAACCAACCCGGCATGGATCTGGTGGTGTTCCCCGAATACATGCTTCACGGCCTTTCCATGGACGTGAACCCGGAGATCATGTGCGACATGGACGGGCCGGAAGTCGCCGCGTTCAAATCCGCGTGTAGGGCGAATTCCATCTGGGGATGCTTCTCGATCATGGAGCGGAACCCCGGCGGCTATCCCTGGAACACCGGCCTGATCATCGACGACCAGGGCGAGGTGAAGCTCTACTATCGCAAGATGCACCCCTGGGTCCCGGTGGAGCCGTGGGAGCCGGGCGACACCGGCGTTCCGGTGATCGCGGGGCCCAAGGGCTGCAAGCTGGCGCTGATCATCTGCCATGACGGCATGTTCCCCGAGATGGCGCGCGAATGCGCCTACAAGGGCGCCGAGATCATGCTGCGCACCGCCGGCTACACCGCGCCGATCCGCGACGCGTGGCGGTTCACCAACCAGGCCAACGCCTTCCAGAACCTGATGATCACGGCCAACGTGTGCATGTGCGGCTCGGACGGGACCTTCGACTCGATGGGCGAGGGGATGATCTGCGACTTCGACGGCACGGTCATCGCCCACGGGCTGACCGGGCGCCCCGACGAGATCATCACCGCGCAGGTCCGCCCCGACCTGGTGCGCGAGGCCCGCGCCGGCTGGGGGGTGGAGAACAACATCTATCAGCTCTTCCATCGGGGCTTCACCGCGGTGAAGGGCGGGGCGCAGGACTGCCCCTACACCTTCATGCAGGACATGGTCGCGGGGACCGCGCGCCTGCCCTGGGAGGATGAGGTGAAGGTCACCGACGGCACCTCCTGCGGGTTCCCCGAACCGACGCGCGTCTTCGGCGAGAAGGCCAGGCAGGAGGCGGCGGAATGAACGCGATGGACGAGATCCGGACCGGCGCGCTCGCGGCCGATCCCTACGCCTGGCCCTGGAACGGCGATCTGCGCCCCGAGAACACCGCGCTGATCATCATCGACATGCAGACCGATTTCTGCGGCGTCGGCGGCTATGTCGACAAGATGGGCTATGACCTGTCGAACACCCGCGCGCCCATCGAACCGATCAAGTCGGTGCTCGCCGCGATGCGGGCCTGGGGCGGGCTGGTGATCCATACCCGCGAAGGCCATCGCCCCGACCTGACCGACCTTCCGCCCAACAAGCGCTGGCGGTCCCGCCAGATGGGGGCGGGGATCGGCGACATGGGGCCCTGCGGGCGCATCCTCACCCGCGGCGAGCCGGGATGGGAGATCATCGAGGAGCTCGCCCCGGCGGCGGGCGAGCCGATCATCGACAAGCCCGGCAAGGGGTCCTTCTACGTCACGGATCTGGAGCTGCTGCTGCGCACCCGGGGCGTCCAGAACCTCGTGCTGACCGGCATCACCACCGATGTCTGCGTCCACACCACCATGCGCGACGCCAACGACCGCGGCTTCGAATGCCTGCTTCTGGAGGACTGCTGCGGCGCCACCGACAAGGGCAACCACGCCGCAGCCGTTAAGATGATCAAGATGCAGGGCGGGGTGTTCGGCGCCGTCTCCAACGCCGCCGATTTCGTGGCGGTGCTGGCGTGAGCGCGCGGGTGGAGCCGCTTTCGGCCTTCGGCGCGGCCGGGTCCGGCGACCGCGCGCTGGGGGTCGAGACCATCGGCATGACCAAGCGCTTCGGCGGCTTCACCGCGCTCGACGACGTGTCGATCAAGGTGGCTCCAGGGTCGTTCCACGCCCTGCTTGGCGAGAACGGGGCGGGGAAATCCACCCTCGTGAAGTGCATCATGGGGTTCTACACGCCGACCGAGGGCTCGGTCCTGGTCGGGGGCCGCGAGGTCGACGTCCCCGACCCCCGCGCCGCCCATGGCATGGGCCTCGGCATGGTCTACCAGCATTTCACCCTGGTCCCTTCGCTGACCGCGGCGGAGAATCTGGTGATCAGCCGCGAGGACGCCCCGAAGATCATCGACTGGCGGCGCGAGCGTCGCGACCTGACCGCCTTCATGGACACCATGCCCTTCAAGGTGCCGCTGAACGTGCCGGTGGCGCGGCTGGCGGCCGGCGAGCGTCAGAAGCTGGAGATCCTCAAACAGCTTTATCTCGGGCGTCGCTTCCTGATCCTGGACGAGCCGACCTCGGTCCTGACGCCCGACGAGGCCGACG
>NZ_JBSRTQ010000112.1:0-14353 GCF_055129145.1 Albimonas sp.
CGCTCAGCCGGTATAGACCGGGTCGCGTTTTTCCAGGAACGCCCGAAGCCCTTCGGCGAAATCGGGGCTCTGGGCGCAGAGCACCTGGTTGCGGTTCTCGATGGCCATCGCGGCTTCGAGGCTGGCGGCGTCGATCGCATGGCCCAGCCCCTCCTTGGTCAGGCGCAGGCCCATAGGCGAGGTGCGGAGCATGTCGGCCACATAGCCCTCGCCCACCTCCTCGAGCTTGGCGTCGGGGACCACCTCCGACACCAGTCCGGTGGCGAGCGCCCGCGGCGCGTGGATGAAACGCCCCGTGAGCATCAGTTCCGACGCCACCGAGACCCCGACCAGCCGCGGCAGGAAATAGCTCACCCCCATGTCGCAGGCCGAGAGGCCAAGCTTGATGAAAGCCGCGTTCATCTTGGCGGTCTCGCCGGCGATGCGGATGTCGGCGGCCAGCGCGAAGGCGAAGCCGCCGCCCGCCGCCGGGCCCTGGATCAGCGCCACGATGGGCTGCGGACAACGGCGCATCTTGATGTAGACGCCGGCGAGCAGCCCCTGGAAGCCGAAGCCGCCGCCGAAAGGTTCGTCCGACTTGTTGCGTCCCGAGCGCTCCTTGATGTCGAGCCCGGCGCAGAAGGCGCGCCCCGCGCCGCGCATCACCACCACGCGGGTGTCGCGGTCGCTGGCCAGGGCGCCGAAATATTCGTCCAGTTCCTCGGCCATTTTCAACGAGATGGCGTTGAGCTGCTCCGGCCGGTTCAGCGTCAGCCAGTCCGCCCGGCCGCGTTTTTCGATGGTGAACGTCTCGTAATCCGTCCGCGACATGGCGGGCCTCCCCTGTTCGCACCGGCATTGCGGGGCCGGCTCATTCAGGGGACCTTACCATTCCGCTGGGCGGAACCGCCATAGGGCGCGGGGGCGTGTAAACCTGGTGTTAACCATGGCGGGGGCCGGATGAAGGTCGCCGCAATCATCGGGACCCGCCCTCATGCGCCTGCTTCTCGCCGCCCTGATCCTGGCCGGCTGCAACACCCCCTCGCCCCGCTTCCTGGGCTCGGAGCGGACGGAGATCGCCGACGAGGGCGTCGACTACGTGATCTATCGGCTGGAGGACCGGGCCCAGGCGATCCGCCTCGGCTCGGCCATCGGCGTGCCTGCGGATGAGTTGGTGAGCGGGTTTCGGCGGGCGACGACGCGCGCCACGGGCTGCCGGACCGCCAAGGTCTATTCGAATTTCCAAGTGTCGGTGATCGACTTCCGGCTGCTCTGCCCCGATGGCCGGACGCCGCCGGAGACCGCCCCCGCCGCCCGAGCGCTCAGCCCGCCTTCCGCTTCGCCGGCTTGAACGGGGCCATGCCGGCGCGGGCCAGCGCGTCGGCGCGCTCGTTCTCCTCGTGGCCGGCATGGCCCTTCACCCATTTCCACACCACCTTGTGGCGGGCCTGCGCCTCGTCCAGCCGCTGCCAGAGGTCGACGTTCTTCACCGGCTTGCGATCCGCGGTCAGCCAGCCGTTGCGCTTCCAGCCGCGCATCCAGCCGGTGATTCCGCCCTTCACATAGTTGGAATCGGTCACGACCGTCACCGTCACCGCCTTGCCCAGCGCCTCCAGCGCCGAGATCGCGGCCATCAGCTCCATCCGGTTGTTGGTGGTGTCCGGCTCCCCGCCCGAGAGCGATTTCTCCTTGATCACCACGTCGTCCTCGCGCGCGACCAGCAGCGCCCCCCAGCCTCCCGGCCCCGGATTGCCCGAGCAGGCGCCGTCGGTATAGGCGAAGTAGTCGGCCATGGCGGTCAGGCCCTTTCGAAAGCGAGGCGCAGACCGAGGCCCGCGAAACAGGCGGCGAAGACCCCGCGCATCCAGCGCAGAGCGGTCTCCGAGCCGAGGATCCATACCCGCGCGCGCGCGGCGAACAGGCCGTAAAGCGCGAAGACCAGCGCGGTCAACCCGGTGAAAACCAGCCCGAGCCCGGCCATGCGCGCGGTGACGTCGGGGGCCGCTGCGTCGACGAACTGGGGCAGGAAGGCCGCGAAGAAGATCGCGAGCTTGGGGTTGAGCAGGTTGATCAGCAGACCCCGCAACGCGATGCGGGCGACGGAGCGTTCGGCCACCGGGCCGGGATCGGCGAGCGTCCCGGTCTCACGCAAAGTCTGCCAGGCCATCCACAACAGGAACGCGGCGCCGGCGTATTTGACCGCGTCGAACAGCACCGACGACGCGTGCAGCAGGGCGGCGAGCCCCGCCAAGGCCGCCGCCATGTGAAACAGCACCGCGACCGTGCAGCCGGCCACCGCGGCCAAAGCCGCGCCGCGGCCGCGGGTCAGCCCGCAGCCGATGGTGTAGATCGCACCGGTTCCGGGCGCGACCACCACCGCCAGCGCGGTCAGCAGGAACTCGACGCTTGGCGCGTCTGGAAAGAGATCGAACATCCGGTCCGGCCCTCCGTCAGGCCGGCATGCGCAGGATGCGCGGCGGCTTGAATTCCACCCGCTCCACCGCCGTCTCCACGATCTCCACCGTCACGTCGTAGCGGGCGCGGAAGGCGTCGATCACCTCCTCCACCAGCACTTCGGGGGCGGAGGCGCCGGCGGTGACGCCGACCCGTTTCACGCCCTCGATGGCGCGCCAGTCGATGTCGGTCGCCCGCTGCACCAGCTGGGAATAGGCGCAGCCGGCCTTCTTGCCGACTTCGACCAAGCGCTTGGAATTCGAGGAATTGGGCGCGCCGATCACCAGCAGCGCGTCGATCCGCGGCGCGATCTCCTTCACCGACTCCTGACGGTTGGTGGTCGCGTAGCAGATGTCCTCCTTGTGGGGGCCGACGATGGCGGGGAAGCGGACGCGCAGCGCCGCCACGATCTCCGCGGTGTCGTCCACCGACAGGGTGGTCTGGGTGATGTAGGCGAGCTTTTCGGGGTCGCGCGGCGCCAGCCCCGCCACATCGGCCGGCGTCTCCACCAGCAGCACTTCGCCATCGGCGAGCTGGCCCATGGTGCCGATGGTCTCGGGGTGGCCGTCATGGCCGATCATGATGATCTGCAACCCGGCGGCGTGGTGCCGCTCCGCCTCGATATGCACCTTGGAGACCAGCGGACAGGTCGCGTCGACGAAGAGCATCCGCCGCGCCTCCGCCGCCTCCGGCACCGATTTCGGCACGCCATGGGCGGAGAACACCACGGGGCGGTCGCCGGGGCATTCGCTCAGCTCCTCGACGAAGACGGCGCCCTTGGCGCGCAGCCCGTCGACCACGTAGCGGTTGTGCACGATCTCGTGGCGCACATAGACTGGGGCGCCCCATTTCTCCAAAGCCATCTCGACGATCTTGATCGCCCGGTCGACGCCGGCGCAGAAGCCGCGCGGGGCGGCGAGCAGGATGTGCAGCGGCGGGGCGGCGGGGGCGAGGTCGGGTGGCGTCATGGGGCGTGGGCCTCCTGCGCGGCGGATGGGGCCGGAACGTCGCCCAGACCTAGCCGCAAGCCGGCGTCGCATCAACCGCGGGCTGCCGGCCGTCCGCTCACGCACAGTTGAGCGACGGCGCGCGGCGCGCCCCCGCGTGTTACCCGTTAGCGCAGGTCCGGCCCCACTGTCGCCTCGAGCCGCCTGCAAGGAGTAGAAAGCGAGGCGCCGCCGACTCGGCAGGCCCCTCGCGACCGGAGACTTCATGCGCTTTCTCGTCCGCAGCCTGATCGGCGCCCTGCTGACCGTCCTCACCCTGGGGCTGGTCGCGCTTGGCCTGTGGCGGATGGAGGTGGCGAGCGTGACGCCCGAGCGCACCGGAGACCGCCCCGGCGCGGCGTCCGAGCGGTCCTTCGCGGTGGAGGTGGTCAGCGTCGCGCCGGGCCGGATGCGCCCCGAGCTGCGCGCCTGGGGCGCGATCGAGAGCGCCCGTCGCCTCGAACTGCGTCCCGCCCGCGCCGGGATCCTGTCGGAGATGTCGCCGGGCTTCCTCGACGGCGGCGCGGTGCGCGAGGGCGAGGTGCTGTTCCGCATCGACCCCGCCGACGCCGAATCCGATCTGCGCCGCACCGAGATCGCGCTCGACGAGGCGCGAACCGAGCTCGACGCGGCGCGCGCCGCCGTGACGCTGGCCGGGCGCGACCTGGAGGCGGCGCATGCCCAGCGCGACCTGCGGGCGAGCGCCGCGGGCCGGCAGGCCGATCTCTCCCGCCGCGGGATCGGGACCGAGGCGAGCCAGGAGGTGACGCAGCTGGCGCTCGCCGCCGCCGACCAGCAGGTGATCGCGCGCGAGCAGTCCCAGGCGACGGCGGTGGCCCGCGCGGCGCAGGCGGAAATCGAGCTCGCGCGCGCCGGCCTCGCCCGCGCCGACGCCGCCCGGGCGCTGGAGGAGACCGTGCTGCACGCGCCCTTCGACGGGCTGGTGACCGAGGTCTCCGCCGTGCTCGGCCGGCGCGTGAACGTCAACGAAAAGCTCGGCGCGCTGGTAGACCTGACCCGGCTGGAGGCCGCGATCCGGGTGACCAACGCCGAATTCGCCCGGCTGGTGGACGAAGCCGGCCGCCTGCGCCCGCTGACCGCCCGCGTGGCGCTGGCCCAGGCCGCGGGGCAGGAGACGGGGGCCTTCGCCTCGGGCCGTCTGGTCCGCGCCGGCGCCGCCACCGGGACCGCGGGCACCGGCCGCACGCTCTATATCCGGCTGGATCCGGAGGCGGGGGCCCTGATGCGCGAGGGCGATTTCGTCTCGGTCACGCTGGAGGAGCCGGCGCTGAACGACGTCGCCGCCATCCCCGCCGCCGCCGCGACCGAGGACGGCCGGGTCCTGGTGGTCAACGCCGACGACCGGCTGGAGGAACGCCAGCTCACCGTCCTGCGCCGGGAGGGCGACCGGCTGATCGTAACCGACGCCCCCTGGGGCGCGCGCCTGGTGGCGATCCGCAAGCCGCAGCTCGGCCCCGGGGTGAAGGCGCGGGTCGCCGCCACCGGGGCCGAGGCGATGCGCGCGGCGGAGCGGGCCGGGACACCGACGCCGGGCGTGGTCGGCGGCGAGACCAGGCCGGGAGGCGCGACGCCGGGGAGCGCGACGCCGGCGGAGGGCGCCGACATGGTGGCGCTCAGCGCCGAGCGGCGGGCGGCGCTGGCCGACCAGATCCGCGCCGACGCGCAGCTCGGCGCCGACGCCCGCAGCCGGCTGCTCGACCGGCTCGCCGACCCGTTCGTGCCCCGCGGGATGGTCGACCGGCTGGAGGCGGCCCGCGGCGGCCCCCCCGCCGCGCCGGCCAACGGCGGCTGAGCCGGCATGGCCTTCCGCCCCCCCTCGCGCCTTTCCGGCCGCCCCGGCGTGCTCGGCTATTTCGTGCGCCACGGCACTGCGGCCAACCTGCTGATGGCGCTTATGGTGCTCTTCGGTCTCTACGGCGCGCAGAACCTGCGCACCCAGCTTTACCCCGACATCGTCACCAACCGGGTCCAGGTCTACGCGATCTGGGAAGGCGCCGGGCCCGACCAGGTCGACGGCGCGGTGATCTCGCTGCTGCAGCCCGCGCTGCAGGAGATCGACGGGCTGGAGAGCCTGCGCTCCACCGCCAAGGACCGCATCGGCACGATCTATCTCGACTTCGAGCCCGGGACCAACATGAGCGCGGCCGGCGAGGCGGTCTCCGCCGCCGTCGGCGCGGTGAGCGGGCTGCCCGGCAGCATCGAACGCCCGGTGGTCAAGCGCGTGGTGTGGACCGACAAGATCACCGACGTGGTGCTGCACGGTCCGGTCGACCATGACCAGATCGGGCGGCTCGCCTCGGAATTCGCCGACCGGCTGCGCGCCGCCGGCCTCGCCCGGGTCAGCCTGCTGGGGGCGCCGCCGCATGCGGTCCGGGTCTCGGTCCCCGAACGCGAGCTGGTGCGCCACGGCCTGACCATCGCCGACGTGGCCGACGCCGTGTCCGACGCGGCGCAGAGCGATCCGGGCGGGCGCACCGCCGCGGGGACCCGCGTCTCCACCGGGGCCGAGCGGCGCACGATCGAGGAGCTGGGCGACGTGGTGGTCGGCGCCGCCGCCGACGGCGACCGCCTGCGCCTGCGCGACATCGCGATGATCGAGGACGAGGGCGCCCGCACCGGCCGCCGCTATTACGTGGGCGACGAGGCGGCGGCGGTGGTCGCGGTCAACCGCAACGAATCCGGCGATGCGGTGGCGATGATGGCGCAGGTGCGCGCGGTGGCCGACGCGATGGCCCCGACCCTGCCCGCCGGCGTGCGCTTCGACTACGTCTCCACCCGCGTCGACGTGGTGAAGGCGCGGCTGGCGCTGCTGCTCGACAACGCCGTCTTCGGCATGGCGCTGGTGCTGGGCGTGCTGTTCCTGTTCCTCAACGCCCGCACCGCGATCTGGGTGTCGGCGGGCATCCCGGTGTCGCTGCTGTTCGCCGCCGGCATGATGTGGGCGACGGGGCTGAGCCTGAACCTGGTGACGCTCTTCGCGCTGATCCTGACGCTGGGCATCGTGGTCGACGACGCCATCGTGGTGGGCGAACATGCCGACGACCTGTCCCGCAGGCGGGGCCTGAGCCCTGCGGCGGCGGCGGAGCAGGCGGCGAAGCGGATGGCGGCGCCGGTGATCTCGGCCGGGCTGACCACCGCCATCGCCTTCACCGGCCTGCTCGCCATCGGCGGCCGCTTCGGCAAGATGCTGGAGGGGCTCGCCGTCGTCGTCGCCATGGTGCTGCTGGCGAGCCTGGTGGAAAGCCTGCTGGTGCTGCCCAACCACATGCGCCACGCGCTGGGCAAAGGCGCCCGGGACGGACGGCGCGGCCGGGACTGGGCCGACATCGCCTCGTCCCGGGTCAATCGCGGCTTCGACGCGCTGCGCGACTGCGCCTTCCGGCCCGCGGTCGGCTGGGTGGTGCGCCTGCGCTGGCCCGCGCTCGGTCTCGCCTTCGCGCTGCTCGCCTTCGCCGTCGCCCAGCTGCAGACCGGCGCGCTGCCCTGGCGGTTCTGGTACGAGCCGGACCAGACCTCGATCACCGGCAACATCGCCATGCTGTCGGGGGCGGAGCGGGAGGACACGCTCGCCCAGATGCGCCTGGTCGAGCAGGCGGTGACGGAGACCGGGGCCGAATTCGAGGCCCGCTACGGAACCAACCCGGTGCTGTTCGCGCTCGGCCAGGTCGGGGGCAACGCCGGACGCGGCCTCGCGGTCGAGGACAGCAAGGAGGCCTGGCAGCTCGCTTCGGTGTCGGTGGAACTGACCGACCCCGACCAACGCCCCTATTCGGCCTGGGAGTTCCTTGGCGAAGTCCAGAAGCGCATCCCCCGGCTGCCCCTGACCGAGGTGGTGTCGTTCCGCGGCATGGCCAGCGGGCCGGGGGAGGATTCGATCTCCATCCAGCTGTCGGGCGCTGCGGCGGAGGAGCTGAAGGCCGCCTCCGAGGCGGTGCGGCAGGCGCTGACGGTCTACCCCGAGGTCTCGGCGCTGGAGGACAACCTCGCCTATGACAAGACCGAGCTGCTGCTGGAGATCACGCCGCTGGGCGAATCCCAGGGCCTGACCGCGGAGGCGATCGGCAAGGTGCTGCGCGACCGGCTGACCGGGGTGAAGGCGGCGGAATTCGCGGTGGAGGGGCGGACCGGCTCGATCACCGTGCGCCTGCCGCAGGACGAGCTCTCCGCGGATTTCCTCGCCCGCACCCGGATCCGGACGCCCTCGGGCGACTGGGCGCCGCTGTCGGAGCTGGTCACGGCGTCGTCCCGCCCCGGCTTCGGCATGCTGCGCCGGGTGGACGGGGTGATGTCGGTGACGGTGACCGGGGAGCTTGCCGAAGACGACGCCGACCGCGCCGCCTTCATCGAGCGGGCGCTGCGCGAGCGCATCCTGCCCGACGTCGCCGCGCGCTACGACATCCGCTACGACCTGTCGGGGCTGGCGAAGCAGGAGCGGGCGTTCCTCGCCGACGCCGAGGCCGGTTTCGCCATGGCCATCGCCGGGATCTATCTGGTGCTGGCCTGGGTGTTCGCGTCCTGGTCGCGGCCGCTGACGGTGCTGGCCGTGGTCCCCTTCGGGCTGGTCGGCGCGGTCTGGGGTCACATCTGGATGGACACGCCGATGACGCTCTATTCCGTGGTCGGGCTGATCGGCATGTCGGGGATCATCATCAACGATTCCATCGTGCTGGTGACCACCATCGACGAATACGGGCGCAGGCGGGCCCTGCGCCCGGCCCTGATCGACGCGGTATGCGACCGGTTCCGCGCCGTGACCCTGACCACGCTGACCACGGTGCTCGGCCTCGCGCCGCTGCTGTTCGAAACCTCGTCCCAGGCGCAGTCGTTGAAGCCCACGGTGATCACGCTGTGCTTCGGCCTCGGCTTCGGCTTCTTCCTGGTGCTGCTGGTCACGCCGGCGCTGGTGATGGCGCAGCGGGACGTCGGCGCGGCGCTGACCTCGACCCGGCGGCTGACGCTTCTGGCGTTCCGCCGCCGGCGCATCCGGCGAATGGGGGCGAAGCCGGACCCGGCCGCCTGAGCCGCCCCGCCCCCGCCCCCGCGGACGGCGACCCGCCCCGAAATTCCAACCCCGTCCCCGCAAAGCGCCGCGTGTGCGCATTGCGCTTTTCATCCTGTCACGTATCGGTAATGTCCACAGCGCGCCGGGGGCTTTCCCCTGCGGCACGCGGCGCCGGAGGTCCATCGGACACGCATGGCTGAGAAGATGACGACCTTCGTCTGGCGCCATTCCGCGCGCGAGCAGATCATGATGCTCGTCCTCACGCTATTCAGCTTTCCGATCATCTGGATCTCGCTGGAGCTGCCCAAGCGGATCATCAACGACGCCATCGGCGGCGAGAATTTCCCGCGCGAGTGGATGAGCTGGAGCTTCGACCAGGTCGAATACCTGGTGGCGCTGTGTCTCGCCTATCTGGCGGCGATCACCGCCAACAACGTCATCAAATACATCCAGAACATGCATCGCGGCATCCTGGGCGAGCGGATGCTGCGCCGGATGCGCTTCGACCTGTTCCGCCGGGTGATGGGCCGGCCGCTGAGCCGTCTGCGCACCACCTCGCCGGGCGAGCTGGTTCAGATGATCTCGGCCGAGCTCGCCCCGATCGGCGATTTCATCGGCGCGATCCTCGCCACGCCGCTGAGCCAGGGCGGCAGCTTCCTCGTCTATCTCGGCTTCATTCTGGCGCAGAACACCTATATCGGGCTCGCCGCGCTCTGCCTCTACCCCCTGCAGGCCTGGCTGATCCCCAAGCTGCAGGGCAAGGTCGTGGCGATGATCCGCGTGCGCCTGGCCAATATCCGCGCCATGGCCCGCGAGATCGACGAGAGCATCGATGCCGCGACCGAGCTGCGCGGCCTGCGCGCCCGGCGCTGGCACATGGCGATCGTGTCGCGCCAGCTCTACGAAAACTACAAGATCCGGCGCCGGATCTTCATCCTGAAGTTCCTGATCAAGTTCGTAAACAACGTCGCCAATCACCTGACGCCGTTCTTCATCTTCCTGATCGGCGGTTACTTCGTGATCCAGGGCACCCTCAACATCGGCGCGCTCACCGCCGTGCTGATCGCCTACAAGGACCTCGCCGCCCCGTGGAAAGAGCTCCTGCGCTTCTACCAGGACTTCTCCGACATGGGGGCGCGCTACACCTCGATCATGGAGAATTTCGACGAGGACGGCGAGCCCGAGCCCCTGCTCGACCGCGCCCCCGTCGGCGAGCATGCGCTGACCCTGAAGGACGCGCCGGTGGACGGGCTGACCGGGCTGGTGTCAGTTCATGTGCCCAAGGGCTCGATGACCGCGGTGGTGTGCGAGGACGCGGCCACCCGCTCGGCCCTGCTGCAGGCGTTGTCGGGGCTGGTAGACGACGCGCCCGGCCGCTGGTCGGCGGCGACGCCGGTGCTCTACCGCGCCGCGGTCTACGTGCCGGCCGATCCGCGGATCTTCACCGGCTCGATCCGCACCAACCTGCTGCACGGCCTGATGTTCCAGCCCGTGGCCCGCATCGACTCGGCCGAGCGCGACATGCGCGGACAGGAGGCGCAGCTGACCGGCGCGCCCGACGACGACACCGAGGACAACTGGATCGACGCCGAGGAATCCGGCTACGAGGACCTCGACGCCGTCGAAACCCGGATGCTCGCCCTCGTGCGCCGGCTGGGGATGGAAGACGACCTCTACACCGTCGGCCTCGGCTGCCGGCTGGACATCAGCCGACAGGCCCCGCTCGCCGACAAGCTGCTGGAGCTGCGCGGCCACATCGCGCGCTCCGCTGCGCTGGCCGAGATGCGCAGCGACTTCATCGACGTGTTCGACGAGTCCGCCTACGCCGCCAACGCCAACATCGCCGAGAACCTGTTCTTCGGCCTGCCGCTCGACCCCGCGCTGAGCTGGGCCGACTTCGCCGGCGACCGCGCCGTGCTGCGCGCGCTGGACGAGGCCGGGGTGCGGGTGATGCTGGTGGAGGTCGGGCTCGACCTTTGCGGCACGCTGATCTCGCTGTTCGAGGGCGTCGCGGCCGACAGCGATCTTTTCAAGCGCTACGGCCTGTTCCCGCGGGCGGAGACGCCGGCGATCGAGGCGATCCTGCGCAAGTCGCGCCAGCGCGGCCCGGCCCGGCTGAACCGGCACGAACAGGCGCGGATGCTGGCCATCGCCTTCAGCTATTGCTCCGCCCGCTACCGCCTCGGCGTCATGCGGGAATCGGAGCGGGTGGAGGCGCTGCTCGTCGCCCGCCCGGTGGTGCGCGCCGCCCTGAAGGACGATCCGCGCTTCGCCGCCTTCGATCCCGAGGCGTATCACCCCGCGATGAGCATCGCCGACAACATCTTCTTCGGACCCACCCGCGTCGACCGCCGCGACAGCTGGCAGCCGTTCAAGGCCCAGGTCGACGCGCTGGTCGAGGAGCGCGGCCTGCGCGGCCTGATCCTGCGCGCCGGCGTCGACCAGAGCCTCGGCGAGAACGGCATCGCGCTGAACGCCCTGCAGCGGCGCAAGCTCGGCATCGCGCGGGCGCTTATAAAGCGGCCCTCGGCGGTGGTGCTCGACGGTCTGGCGATGAGCGACAGCGGCCCCGACCGGGCGCTGCGCGATCTGGTCCGGTCCGAGACGGACGCAGGCGCGGTGGTCTGGGGCGCGGCTTCGGATGCGGGCGCGGAACAGGCCGAACATGTGATCCGGGTCGACGCGAACGGCCATGTGAGCCAGGGTCGCGGGCCGTCGGCGAGGTCGACCGACGGCGCAGGTGGAGTTGACGGGGGTTCGGATGCCGGCTGATAGTGTCCAGGCGGCGCGTTACGGGGAGGTCGCGGGGTGAAATTCGAGTCAGAGGTCAACGCGCTGCAGCGCACGCCCATGTTTCAGGGCGTCGATCCCTCGCGTCTGCGCCTGCTCGCCTTCATGGGCGAAGACCGCACCTTCCGCGACGGCGAGCTGATCGTGCGCCAGGGCGAGACGTCGGACAGCGCCTATCTGATCCTCAGCGGCAAGGCCGACGTGATCGTGGAATTCGGCGGCTCGTCCTCGGTGGTGGCCCAGCTCGGCCAGTCCGAGGTGTTCGGCGAAATGGCGATGCTGTGCGAGACCCCGCGCACCGCCACCGTCCGCGCCACCGGAGAGCTGCGCACCCTGCTCTTCGAACGCGAGGGCATGCTTCGGCTGCTGCGCGAATTCCCCGAGATGGCGATCGAAATGTCGCGCTCGCTCGCCCAGCGCCTGGAACGCACGACGATGGAGCTCGCCCGGATGCGCGCCGGCTCCGCATCCGGTTCGGGCGCGGGCGCGACCTCGGCCGGCGCATGACGGACGAGGCCGCCGAGCCCCCGTCCGAAACCCTGCGCCTGACGCTTTGGGGGGTCGGCGGCTCGGCCCCTACCGGGCGCGCCGGGCGCTCGCGCTTCGGCGGCGACACCATCTGCTTCGAGATCCGACGCGAACGCGGCGGCGTGCTCGACCCCACGGCGCTGGTCATCGATCTGGGCTCGGGCGCGCGCGATCTCGGCAAGGCGCTGGCCCGCGAAGCGGCGGCGGAAGATCGACCGGCCGAGGCGGAGATCCTGATCTCCCACCTTCATCTCGACCATATCGTCGGCGCGCCGTTCTTCGCGCCCTTCTACCAGACCGAGGCCTGCCTGCGCCTGCGCTGCGGCCTGCATGCCGACCCCGCCGAGACCCGCGAGGCGCTGCGCCGCTTCGCCTCTCCCCCCTATTTCCCGATCAAGCCGCTGGGGGCCGCGCATGTGGCCTGGGCGAGTTTTCTGCCCGGCGAGACCATCGAGGCCGCGGGTCTGAGCGTTCGCACCATCGCACTGAACCATCCGGGCGGCTGCTGCGGGTTCCGGGTGGAAAGCGCCGCCGGCGACATCTGCGTGATCGGCGATCATGAGCATGGCGACGGGGAGATCGACGCCGCGGTGGCGGCCTTCGTGCAGGGCGCGGCGCTGATGCTCTACGACGCGACCTATCTGGAAGCGGAACTGAACAACCATCGCGGCTGGGGTCATTCGACGCTGGAGGAGGGGATCGCGCTCGCCGCACGCGCCGGGGTTGGGCGCACGCTGCTCTACCACCACCAGCCCGAGCTCGACGACGACGCGCTGGAGACCCGCGATGCGCTCGCCGCCGCCGCGTCGGACCGGGTGCGGCTCGCGCGACAGGGGATGGTTTGGCGGCTGGCCGACGGGCGGGCTCGGGTCGCCTGACGGAAAAGAACTCAGTATCCAGGTGTTGTAGGCTCTCGGTTGATTGAATCAGCATCTGGTTTGCTCTGCCCGATATCAGGGAACGAGGCCTGAGAACCACCATATATAGATTTTTAGCTTGCCGACTCAGGGCGAGTCGCCCTAAACGGGAAAAGGGCGCACGAGTACCAGTCGTGCGCCCTGCGTAACACTCGCCGGCTGAGGGCATGTGCTGCTCGCACACTTCTTGAATCAGGTTACGTCGATCTGGTCAAGCTCTCCGTTGGTAGCGTTTGATATGAAAGCGAAACTATAGGAGAAGCCAATGTTCTATTGGCTCTACAAAGATGCAAACGGCTATTGGCGTTGGACGCTATATGCCGCCAACAACCTGAAAATCGCCAACTCTGGCGAGGGCTACCACAACAGGTCGGATTGCATTGGTGCGATTCAGCTTGTGAAAGGCTCTTCTTCCGCGCCAATTCGCGAAAAATCGGCCGCCTAAGGGCCGAAAACTAGGCACTGGCGGCCTCCCGCGCCGCCAGCGCCGCCTCCAGATCCGGGGTCGCGGCCAGCAATTCGCGGGTATAGGCGTGGCGCGGGGCGGCGAAGACCGTCTCGGTCTCGCCCGTCTCCACGATCTTCCCTTCCTTCATCACCAGCACCCGGTCGGTGATCGCGCGCACCACATGCAGATCGTGGCTGATGAACAGGTAGCTGACCCCCATCCGGTCCGAGAGCCCGGCCAGCAGGTCCAGAATCCGCGCCCGCACCGACACGTCGAGGGCGGACACCGCCTCGTCCAGCACCACCAGCTTCGGCTCGGTGATCAGCGCCCGGGCGATGGCGATGCGCTGGCGCTGGCCGCCGGAGAACTGGTGGGGATGGCGGTCCGCGTCCTCGGCCTTCATGCCCACCGCCTCCAGCATCGCCTCGACCCGGGCGCGGCGCGCGGGCTTCGGCGGGCGGGGGCGGACCAGATGGAACGGCTCGGCCACCAGGTCGGCCACCTTCCAGCGCGGATCGAAGCTGCCATAGGGGTCCTGGAACACCACCTGCACGTCGCGCCGCATCTCCGGCGCCGCGGCGGGGGAGAACGGGCGGCCGACCAGACTGATCGCGCCGCCCTGCAACCCCTCCAACCCCAGGATGGCGCGCGACAGGGTGGATTTCCCGCAACCGCTCTCGCCCACCAGCCCCACATTCTCCCCGGCCCGGATCGCGAGCGACACGCCGTCCACCGCCCGGAAGCTGCGCCGCGGCCCGAACAGGCTGCGGCGCGGCAGCCGGTAGTCGCGCACCGCGTCGTCGACCGCCAGCACCTGCTCGCCCAGCGGATGACGGTCGCGGACCGGTCGGTGGGTGGAGGCGGCGAAGAGCGCGCGCGTATAGGGATGCGCCATGGCCCGGAAAAGCGGCGCGGTCGGCCCCGTCTCCACCACCTCGCCGTCCTTCATGATGGCGATGCGGTCGGCCATGTCGGCCACCACCGCGAGGTCATGGGTGATCATCAGGAGCCCCGCACCGTCCTCCCGCGCCAGCTGCTTGAGCAGATCGAGGATCACCGCCTGGGTGGTCACGTCCAGCGCCGTCGTCGGCTCGTCCGCGATCAGCAGCCGCGGCCGCAGCGCCACCGCCATCGCGATCACCACCCGCTGCCGTTGCCCGCCCGAGAGGTCATGGGGGTAGCGATCCAGCGGAAATTGCTCGGCCGGCAGCCCGGCGCGGGCGAGCGC
>NZ_JBSRTQ010000113.1:0-5697 GCF_055129145.1 Albimonas sp.
GCATGGCTGGCGGGCGGCGCGGCTCGACCCGCTGGGGCTGACGGCGCCGGAGCGGCCCGCGGCGCTGGACGCCCCCGGCCCCGACGCCCTGCGCGAGGCGCTGGAAGCCGCCTATGCCGGCGGGCTCGGCTGGGAGTTCGGGCATGTGCAGGACGAGACCCGCTTCGCCTGGCTGGCCGAGGCCGCCGAGACCGCGTTCGCCCCGTCCCGCGCCGCCCAGGTCGCCGCCCTCTCGCGCATCGCCGAGGCCGAGCGGGTCGAGGCCGACATCAAGCGCCGCCTGCCCACCACCAAGACCTTCGGCCTGTCGGGGGCGGAGGGGTTCGTATTGCTGCTCGACGCGGTGATCCGCGGCTCGGGGGCGGCCCGCGTGGTCTGCGGGGGCATGCATCGGGGGCGGCTGACCCAGCTGGCGCTGGCGCTCGGCAAGCCGCTGAACCGGATCGCCGCCGAGCTGCGCGGCGCGCCGGATCTGCCCCAAAGTCTCGGGGCGGCGTCGGACGTGCCCTATCACCTCGGCCATGACGGGATCCGCGAGGACGGGGTGGAGGTCTGGACCGCCCCCCACCCGTCGCATCTGTCGATCGTGGCGCCGGTGGCGATGGGGCGGGCGCGGGCCGAGGGGCGGCACGTCCTGCCGCTGATGCTGCACACCGATGCGGCGCTCGCCGGCCAGGGCGTGAACATGGAGCTGATGCAGCTCGCCCGCCTCCCCGGCTACGAGGTCGGCGGGGCCATCCATCTGCTGCTCGACAACCAGATCGGCTTCACCACCGACGGGGCGGAGGCGCGGTCCGCCCGCACCGCCGCCGACGTGGCGAAGCTCACGGAAACCCCGATCCTGCACGTCAACGGCGACGACCCCGACGCGATCCTGCGCGCCGCCGCCGCCGCCTGCGCCTGGCGGGCGCGGTTCGGGGAGGACATCATGGTCCGCCTCGTCGCCTATCGCCGCCGCGGGCATAACGAGATGGACGAGGCGCGCTTCACCCAGCCGCGCATGTACGCCGCCATCGACGCGCTGCCCCCCCTGTCGGCGCGCTACGCCGAAACGGCCGGGCTGCCGGCCCCCGACCTCGCCCCGCTGCAATCCCGGCTCGACGCCGCCTTCGCCGCGCCCCCGACCACCCCGAACGCGCCCGAGGCCCCCGGCCTCGCCCCCGGGGCCGAGGCGCGGCTATTGGAGTGGCGCGAGACGGGGGTGGAGATCGGGCGGCTGCAGGCGCTGGCCCGCAGGCTCGCCCGCATCCCGGACGGGTTTACCCTGCATCCCAAGGTGCGCGCCGTGCTCGACAAGCGGCGCAAGATGGCGCGCGGGGAGGCGCCCGTGGACTGGGCCTTCGCCGAGGCGATGGCCTTCGCCTCGCTCCTCGATGACGGCGTTTCCCTGCGCTTCTCCGGCCAGGACGCGGTGCGCGGGGCCTTCGCGCAGCGGCATCTGCGGCTGGCCGACCAGCCCACGGGCGCCGTGCATGACGTGCTGGCGGGGTTCGGGGCGGCGGAGGTTTTCAACTCGCCGCTCATCGAAAACGCCACGCTCGGCTTCGAATACGGGTTTTCGACCGCCTTTCCGGGGCTCCCGGTCTGGGAGGCGCAGTTCGGCGATTTCCTCAACGTCTGCCAGCCGATCTTCGACCAGTATGTGACGGGGGGGGAGGATCGCTGGCTGCTGACCTCCCGCCTGACGATGCTGCTGCCCCACGGCTGGGACGGCGGCGGCCCGGACCATTCGACCGGGCATATGGAGCGGGTGCTGGCGCGCTGCGCGAAGGCCAATATCGTGGCCGCCAACCCCTCGACCCCGGCCAACTATTTCCACCTGCTGCGCCGGCAGATGGCGCTGCCCGATCCGAAACCCCTGGTGGCGTTCACGCCGAAGCTGCTGCTGCGGCTCGGCGATTGCGTATCCTCCGCGCCGGAATTCGGGCCGGGAACGGGGTTTCGGACGGTGCTCGACGAGCCGGCGCAGGGGGCGGAGCGGGTGATCGTCTGCTCGGGAAAAATCTACTGGGCGCTTGCAAAAGCGCGGGCGGACCGGGGACTCGAGGGCCGCGTGGCCCTGATCCGGCTGGAGCAGCTGCACCCCTTCCCCGCCGCGGCGCTGGCCATGGCCCTGCAGGGCGCGCCCGGCGAACTGGTCTTCGTGCAGGAGGAACCCGAAAATCTTGGGCCCTTCCAGTGGCTCGACCGGCGGATCGAACGCGCCGCGGGGCGCGCCGCCCGGCTGGTCTCCCGGCCCTCCGCGGCCTCGCCCGCCGTGGGCTGGCACGCATGGCATGACGCCGAAGAGCGCGCGCTGATCGACGCCGCCCTGGACATGGAGAGTTCCAAATGAGGGTTTCCGACGACACGCTCGCCATCCTGCGCGGGCTCGCCACCCCCACCCTCGCCAACGCCATCGACGAGACCGGGGCGGGGGGCGTGCTGACCGGCCTGCATGCCGCCGGGCCCGGCCTGAAATGCGTGGGCCGCGCGGTGACGGCGCGCGAGGTGACGGCCCCCTTCGGAACCTTCCCCACCGCGGATTTCAAGGTCGGCCACATGATCGACGCCGCCGGACCCGGCGACGTGATCGTGGTGGCCAACAACGGCGCCCCCGTCTCCACCTGGGGCGGCATGGCGAGCTACGCCGCCAAGCTGAAGGGCATCGAGGGCCTGATCGTCGACGGCGGCGTGCGCGACCGCGAGGAGATCCAGGAATTCGGCTTCCCGGTCTTCTCCGCCCACATGGTGCCCACCCCCGGCAAGACCCGCATCCGCATCGAGGCCATCGGCGAGCCCATCGTCGCCTGCGGCATCGCCATCGCCCCCGGCGACGTGATCGTGGCCGACGGGACCGGGGTCGTGGTCCTCCCCGCCGCCCGCGCCGCGGAGATCGCGGCCCTCGCCGCCGGATACGCCGCCGATGACGCCCGCGCGATGGAGGAGATGCGGGGCGGCCTCTCCTTCCGCGAAGCGCTTCAAAAATTCGCCAAGATCTGAAGGGAACGCCCCATGCAGGACATGACCCGCGCGCGAAAGGTCCCCGCCGACGTGATCGCCCGCCTGAAAGCCGTCACCGGCCCCGCGGGCTACCTGGACGATCCCAGGGACATCGAGCCCCACTGCCTCGCCTGGCGCGACGGCTGGCGGGGCGAGGTCCCCATCGTGATGCGCCCCGCCTCGACCGAAGAGGTCGCGGAGATCGTGAAGATCTGCGCCGAGACCCAGACCCCCATCGTCGCCCAGTCCGGCAACACCGGGCTGACCGGGGGCGGGCAACCCCACATGGGCGGGTCGGAGATCGTGCTCGCGCTCGACCGCATGACCAGGATCCGGGAGATCGACCCGCTGAACGACTCGATCACCGTCGAGGCCGGGGTGATCCTGAAAACCGTGCAGGACGAGGCGGCGAAGGTGGATCGCCTGTTCCCGCTGTCGCTGGCGGCCGAGGGCTCGTGCCGGATCGGCGGGAACCTTTCCACCAACGCCGGCGGCGTGCAGGTCCTGCGCTACGGCAACGCCCGGGCGCTGGCGCTGGGACTGGAAGTGGTGACGGCGGACGGGGAGATCTGGAACGGGCTCCGCGCGCTGCGCAAGGACAACGCAGGCTACGACCTCAAGCAGATCTTCATTGGGGCCGAAGGGACGCTCGGCATCATCACCGCCGCGGTGCTGCGGCTTTACCCCCGGCCCGTGGACAGCGCGGTGGCCTTGGTCGCCGTCCCGACCTGCGCGGCGGCGATCGAGCTGCTTGCGGCGATGAAATTCGCGCTGGGCGAAGCGGTGACGGCGTTCGAGCTGATGCACCCGATCTGCTTCGAGCTGGCGACGCAGACCATGGGCCACGAAGATCCCCTGCCCGGCGCCGGCTGGCGGGTGCTGATGCAGCTTGATGGGCCCGGGCCCGACGGGACCCTGACCGCCGCGCTCGAAACCGCGCTGGGCGCGGCCATGGAAACCGGCCTCGTCACCGACGCCGTGCTCGCCGCGAGCCTCGACCAGGCCGCGCGCCTCTGGCGAATCCGCGAGGATCAGGCCGAGGTCCAGCAGCGCGCCGGCGCCGGCATCAAGCACGACATCTCGGTCCCCGTCTCGCGCATCCCCGAATTCGTCGAGATCGCGGACGCGGCGCTCGAGGCGCTCTATCCCGGGTTCCGCCCCTGCACCTTCGGCCACGCGGGCGACGGCAACCTGCATTACAACCCGATCCGGCCCGAGACCTGGACCGACGCCGACTGGAAGGCCGAGACGCTCGCCATCAACCGGGTGGTGCATGACCTGGTCGCCCGGATGAACGGCTCGATCACCGCCGAGCATGGCGTGGGCCGACTGCGCAAGGATGAGCTCGGCCGCCTGAAAGACCCGGTGGAGCTGGCGCTGATGCGGCGGCTTAAAGCGGCGTTCGATCCGGAAAACCTGCTCAACCCCGGCAAATTGCTGCCCTGAGTCGCCTTCCCGCCCGCCCTGTGCGGCGCCGCAGGCGGAAATGACGCATGCGAACGGTTGACTATGGGTCGCCTGCCTGTCTCTTTTGAACAGGGCCTGCGCGCAGCCGCGTCAGGTCGGATTGGAAGGCGCCGTTCAGAGCGTCCCCGAACGAAACAGGGAGGTTTCATGATCCACCGCCGCATCCTGCGGAAGGGCGCCCGCGGCGTCCTCGCCGCCGCCCTCGCGGGCCTCATCGCCCCCAGCCTCGCGCCTGCGGCCAACGCCGCCAATGTCGACGGTCCCGCCGTGTTCTGGAAGCTGTCGTCCTGGGGCAATCCGCGCGCCTTCACCTCGGGCTTCGAGCATCTGGCCAAGCGGCTGGACGAGGAGACCGGCGGGCAGTTCAAGCTGCGCGTGTTCCACGGCGAGCAGATCTCCAAGGACAAGGAGAATCTCGACGGGCTGAAAGCCGGCGCCTTCGAGGCCGCCGCCTTCTGCAACTTCTACCATCCCGGCAAGAACCCCGCCCTGATGGTGATGACCATGCCGTTCCTGCCGATCCCGGATTTCGACACCGGCTGGAAGGTGCGCATGGGGCTCTACCAGGATCCGATCATGGCCGAGGAGATGGCGGCCTGGAACGCCATGTACTACGTGACCACCAACCTGCCGCAATATGAATTCATGGGCGTCGGCGAACCGCCGCTCGCGCCCGAGGACTTCAACGGTCTGCGCGTGCGCGCCGGCGGCGGCATCGGGGTGGCGATGGAGAAGATGGGCGCGATCCGCCAGTCGATGCCCGCGACCGAAGTCTACACCGCCCTGCAGCGCGGCACGATCGACGCCGAGAGCCTGCCCTACACTTACGCCCACGCCTCCTACAAGATCTACGAAGTGGCGGACTGGTTCACGTCGAACATGGCGCCGGGCACTTCGGATTGCCCGGTGGTGTTCTCCAAGACCGCCTATGACGCCCTGCCCGACCAGTACAAGAAACTGCTCGAGGATCTGAAGCCCGAGGTGAAGGACGTCTACAAGGCCGCCTACGAAGCCGCGGACGCCAAGAACCTGCCGCTGTTCCGCGAGAAGCTGAAAGAGGTGGTCTACACCGACGCGCAGCTCGCCGCGTTCCGCGAGATCGCCGGCAAGCCGGTCTGGGACGAGTGGGTGGCCGAGAACCAGGACAAGTTCGACGCCCAGCATGTCCTCGACCTGGTGATGAAGCTTTCGGGCGGCGAAAGCTGATCGCCTGATCGTCCCGGCCGGGCGGCGCGGAGCAACCGCGCA
>NZ_JBSRTQ010000114.1:0-13972 GCF_055129145.1 Albimonas sp.
TACGACGGCAAATACGATGTGCTGCTGGCGACGACCATCGTGGAGTCCGGGCTCGACATCCCCCGCGCCAATACCCTGATCGTGCACCGGGCGGACATGTTCGGGCTGTCGCAACTCTACCAGATCCGCGGCCGCGTCGGCCGCTCGAAACTGCGCGCCTACGCCTATTTCACCACCGAGCCGCGCAAGCGGATGACCGCGGGGGCGGAAAAACGGCTGAAGGTTCTGGCGAGCCTCGACAGTCTGGGCGCGGGGTTCACGCTGGCCTCGCACGACCTCGACATCCGCGGCGCCGGCAACCTGATCGGCGAGGAGCAGTCCGGCCATATCCGCGAGGTCGGCTTCGAACTCTACCAGCACATGCTGGAGGAGGCGATCGCCCGCATGAAGTCCGGCGATCTCGACGTGCCGGCGGATGCAGGGGACTGGTCGCCGCAGCTCGGCCTCGGCGTGCCGGTGATGATCCCGGAGGCCTATGTCGAGGATCTGGACGTCCGCCTCGGCCTCTACCGCCGTCTGTCGAGCCTGGAAACCAAGACCGAGCTGGAGGGGTTCGCGGCCGAGCTCCACGACCGCTTCGGCAAGCCGCCCTCGGAGGTCGAGATGCTGCTGCGGGTGGTGCGGGTCAAGGCGATGTGCCGCCGGGCAGGGATCGCCAAGCTGGATGCGGGCCCCAAGGGGGCGACGCTGCAGTTCCGCGACGACAAGTATGCTAACCCGGCGGGGCTCGCGGGCTGGTTGCAGGATCAGCGCGGGCTCGCCAAGATCCGCGACAACAAGGTGGTGATCCGGCGCGACTGGGCGACGGAGGCGGACCGCCTCAAGGGGGCCTTCGCCATCGCCCGCGATCTCGCGCGGCTGGCCGGGGCGGCCAGGAAGGCGGCCTGATCGGGTCCGGTTGATCGGGCGGAGGGGCCGGGGCGGGGCGTCAGTAGCTCATGATCTCGGGCATGATCATCCGGCCGTTCAGCGCCAGCATGACCAGTCCGAGCGCCACGACCACGCCGACCTCGATCATCACCAGGTTGAGATGGCTGCCGCGCAGCATCGACTGCGAGAACCGGTGCGCCTCGGCGTCGCCGCGAAGGGCGGAGGCGGCGACCCGGTCCTCGGCGTCCTGGATCTGCAGGCGCACGGGTTCCGTCATGAACAGGTACATGCCGCCCACCAGCATCACCAGCGCCAGCGGCCGGTCGCTGCCGCCCTGGGCGAGGCCGAAGAGCCCGGCCACCGCCAGAGCGATGCCCGCCACCACGATCAGCAGATAGCGCATGTTATGGCGCCACAGCGCCTGACGGCGCGCCTCGATCACATCGAGCGCCTCGTCGGTGGTGTCGGCGCGCGACATCTTGCACCGACGCCAGCATACCACGCTCCACCCTGCGCGCAGCGCCATGGCGGCGAGCAGCCAACGGGTCAGCGGATCCGAACCGATGAACTCGAGAATGTTGTCCAGGCCGAACATGCGTCTCGTCCTTCAACAGGGGCCCGCGACCGCGCAAGGCCCGCGCCGGTCAGCCGCCCGCGCGCGCCCCGCCGCCGTTTCCGTCGTCATTGGCGGCCCGCAGCATCGGGTCGCCGGCCATCAGGCGCAGGATGTCCTCGATCAGATCGGTCCAGACCTCCTGCTTCTGGCAGCCCTGGATCACGTATTTGCCGCCGACGAGGAAGGTCGGCACCCCGCCCACCCCGATCTCGCGCGCGGCCTTGTCCTCGTGCAGCACATCCTCGGCGTCGGCCTCGCTGTCGAGCAGCTGGCCGACCACTTCGGGGTCCAGGCCCGCATGTCCCGCCACTTTCAGCAGGACGGCGCGGTCGGAGATGTCGATGCCTTCCTCGAAATAGAGGCGGAAGAGCGCGTCCATCACCTGGCTCTGCACGCCTTCCAGCGCCGCCCAGCGCACCAGACGATGGGCGTTCAGGGTGTTGGGAGTGCGCGCTATCCGCGAGAAGTCGATCACCAGACCCGAGTCCTTCGCGGCGGCGGCGATGGACGTGTAGACTTCGGTCGCGGCCTCGGGCCCGCCGAATTTCATCTCGAGATAGGATTGGCGATCCATCCCCTCGACCGGCATGTCGGGGTTGAGCTGGAAGGGTCGCCATCGCACCTCGAACGGGTGGTCGGGATGGGCCGCAAGCGCCCGGTCCAGCTCGGTCTTGCCGATATAGCACCAGGGGCAGATCGGATCGGAGATGATGTCGAGAGTGATCATGGACCCAATGTGGGGAGGTTGGGCGCGGGAATCAATTCGAGTCTGAACCGCGGCCGGTCGAAAGCGGCGGTTCGGGGGCGAGATGGAACCAGAGGTCGATGATGTCGCGCAGCCAGGTCTTCAGCGCAGGGTCGTCGCGGGGGAAGTCGGCGTCCTGGCGGGCTTTGGGCTGGGCGCCGGGCAGGTCATGGGCGCCGATCCAGTCGCGCTGCCAGATGTCGAAGATGGCGCGGGTGACCTCGGGGTGGAATTGCAGGGCGAGCGCGGATCCGGCGCGGAAGGCGAGGTTCGGCCAGGCCCCGCCGGCGGTGGCGAGCCGCTCCGCCCCCTCGGGCATCGCGAAGCCCTGGGCGTTGCCGCAGAGCACGCGAAGCCTGTCGGGGATCGGGTTCGGCGCGGTCCCGGGGGCGACGGGCAGGGCGGTCAGCCGCTCGAACCCGTAGGCGATGCGGCCCTGCGGGTCGGGCCCGACTTCGGCCCCCATCGCATGGGCCAGCATCTGGGCGCCGAGGCAGATGCACAGCATCGGCATTCCCGCCGCCTGGGCTGCGCGCATCACCGCCATTTCCGCCGCCATCCACGGCTGGGAGGGGAGGTCGGTGACCATCTGCGCCCCGCCCAGCACCATCAGACCGCCATAGGGGGCGAGGTCGGGGATCGGCTCGCCCTTCCACGGATGCACCACATGGGGCGTCGCCCCGCGGGCGGCGAAATGGACCTGGGCCGCGTCGGGCTCGGGCAGGTCGGCATGTTCCAGCACCAGGATGGGGCGCGGCGTCGAGCGCGGCATGGGGGGCGCTCAGGCGTAGAGCTCGGCGACGTCGACGCTGGGCCGCACCCCGAGATTGCCCCAGTTCTCCTTCAGGAAACGGTCCATGGCGATGCGCCCCGCCTCCTTGAGGCTCTGCAGCAGGGTCCAGTCGGGGGAGGCCTTGGTGGCCGCGCCGAGCTGGCGCATGGTCGCGTCGTCGGCCACCGAATGGATCAGCACCGACTTCATCGCCCCCTCGGGGATCAGTCCCTCGGCGATCAGGCGGCGGGCGAAATTGACCGCGCGCAGTTCACCCATAAGCGCCGAATTGAAGCCCACCTCGTTGACCCGGTTCAGAATTTCGCGCGAGGTCCGCGGGGCCTGCTCTCGCTCGATCGGATTGATATGGACGATGATCACGTCGCGCGACCTGGTGTTGTAGAACAAGGGCCACAGCGCCGGGTTGCCGGTATAGCCGCCGTCCCAGAACGCCTCGCGCCGGCCGGTCTTGGGGTCGTCGATCTCCACCGCCTGGAACACGGTCGGCAGGCAGGTCGAGGCGAGGATGGTTTCGGAGCTGATCTCGTCGCCGCGGAACACCCGCGCCTTGCCGGTGCGCACGTTGGTGGCGCAGATGAACAGCTGCGGCCCCTCGCCGGTGCAGACCGCGTCGAAGTCGAGCTGGCGGGTCAGAAGATCCCGCAACGGGTTGATGTTGAAGGGATTGAGGTCATAGGGCGAGAACATGCGGGTCAGCGCGTCGCCCATGCCCCAGCGGGCCCCGGCCTCGATGGCGTCGGCGATGTTAGGCAGGGTCGGGTCGCAGGCGCGCACCCATTCCAGCAGCGGATTGGGCAGGCCGGGCGACACCAGCGACACCGAGCGCCAGAAGTCGTCGAGCGCCTTGCGCGCCGCCTCCCGCGTGCCGCCGCGCACCAGGCCGCTTTTCAGCGCGGCGGCGTTCATCGCCCCGGCGGAAGTGGCGGAGATGCCTTCGATTTCAAGCGCATCCTCTTCCAGTATCCGGTCGAGAACGCCCCAGGTGAAGGCGCCATGCGCCCCGCCGCCCTGAAGCGCGAGGTTCACGGTCTTGGTCTTGCGGCGGGCCATGGGAGATCCATCCATCCGTTCGGGCGGGCATTCGGGCGGGCGCGAAGCGTGCGCAAGGCGTGCACCGCGCGTGCACCGGTTTCGTGGCGGCGGGCCGGGCGCCGAAGCGGGGGCCGGCCGGTCATTGGTAGGCAAACGGCGACGCTGGGGAAACCCATTTTCTCACAAGGTCTCCCCCCCCGACGGCGGGGTCAGAGCGCGGTCCAGCCCCCGTCGACCGACAGCGTGGTCCCGGTGATCTGCGCCGCGTCGTCCGAACAAAGGAAGGCCACGCAGCCGCCGAGCTGCTCGGTCGTGGCGAATTCCCTGGAGGGCTGGCGATCCAGAATCACCTTCCTGATCACGTCCTCCCGGCTCATGTCGTATTGCTTCATGGTGTCGGGGATCTGGGCCTCGACCAGCGGCGTCAGCACATAGCCGGGGCAGATGGCGTTGCAGGTGATCGGCTCCTGCGCCGTCTCGAGCGCGGTGACCTTGGTGAAGCCGACCACGCCGTGCTTGGCGGCCACATAGGCGCTCTTGTAGGGGGAGGCGGTCAGCCCGTGGGCGGAGGCGATGTTGACCACCCGCCCCCAGCCGGCCTTGCGCATCAGCGGCAGCGCGGCGGCGGTGGTGTGGAAGGTCGACGACAGGTTGATGGCGATGATCGCATCCCATTTCTCGGCGGGGAACGCGTCGATCGGGGCCACGAACTGGATGCCGGCGTTGTTGACCAGGATGTCGACCGAACCGAGCTTTTCCGCGGCGGTCGTCACCAGCGCCCGGCACTGGTCGCCCCTGGACATGTCGGCCTGGATGTAGACGACCTGCGTCCCGTGCCTCGCGGCGATGTCGGCCGCCAGCGCATGGTCCGCATCGTCATTGCCGAACGAGTTGATCGCGACGCGCGCGCCGCGGGCGGCCAGGACCTCGGCGATGCCGAGCCCGATGCCGGAATTCGATCCGGTGACGACGGCGGTCTTTCCCTTTATGGACATGTCGCTATTCGCTTCCTGCATGACTAGGGTCGGGAGGGCGCGTCCGGGACCGCCCTTTCCATCCGAGACCTAATGCTTCGCAGGTGCGAAATCGAGCGGCGCCGCAACAAAGCCATCTATGAAAGGCAGGGCGGCGCGAAGCCGCGAAAGTCAGGGCGGCGCGACGCCGGGTTGAACCGGGGCGGGCGACGCCGTAGGCGCGATGGCGGCCGGGGCGCGGCGAACATTTCATCACTGCGGGGGCGCAAAAAAAAGACGCCCTCCGAGGAGGGCGTCAAGTGTTGAGGCAGGTTTCATACAGGCAAGAAACCTATCGAGCAGTGAGGGCAGGATACGTATCCGCCCGGGCCGGTGGCAAGCGAAAGTTTGGCGACTGCGTGGGGTTAGGCGGCATTAGCGAAGATATCAGGCGAATGCGCCACACTCTCGCGCTGGCCCTTTCCCTTGCTCTGGCGCCCATATGCGGGGGGCCGCAAGCGGCGCCGGCACATGGTCTTGCGATGCAGGGCGCCCCGGCGCTCGCGCCCGATTTCAACCATCTGCCCTATGCCGACCCTGCGGCGCCTCAGGGCGGGCGCCTGGTGCTGGGCGAGCTCGGCGGGTTCGACTCGCTCAATCCCTACATCCTCAAGGGCCGCTCGGTCTGGGCGGTTCGGGGGCTGATGGTCGAATCGCTGATGGGCCGATCCTGGGACGAGCCCTTCACGCTTTACGGTCTGCTGGCCGGGCGGGTGGAGACGGCGCCGGACCGGGCTTGGGTGGAATTCGAACTGCGCGAGGAGGCCCGATTCTCCGACGGCTCGCCGGTGACGCTCGAGGATGTGATCTGGTCGATGGAGGTGCTGGCGGAAAAGGGGCTGCCGGGGTTCCGCACCTCCTGGGCCAAGGTGTCGGAGGTCGAGGTGACCGGGGCGCGCTCGGTCCGCTTCCATTTTTCGGAGCCGGACCGCGAGATGCCGCTGATCATCGGCCTGCGCCCGATCCTGAAGAAGGCGGCGTTCGAGGGGCGCGATTTCGCCGACAGCTCGATGACGCCGTTCGTGGCGTCGGGCCCCTATGTGGTTGAGCAGGCTGAGCCCGGGCGCCGGGTGGTGTTCCGCAAGAACCCCGACTGGTGGGGGGCGGATCTGCCGATCAACGCCGGGCGCTGGAATTTCGACGAGATCCGCTACGAGTGGTTCAAGGACGAATCGGCCCGGTTCGAGGCGTTCCGCGCCGGCGACATCGACCTCTTCCGCGACGGCGACCCGGCGCGTTGGGAGGAGGGCTACGGCTTTCCGGCCGCGACGCGCGGCGACGTGATCCGGGCGGAGATCCCGCATCAGCGCCCCTCGGGCCTGACCGGCTTCGTGTTCAACACCCGAAAGCCGATCTTCGAGGACATCCGCGTGCGCAAGGCGCTGGCGGAGGCGTTCGATTTCGAGTGGATCAACAACACCCTCAACCGCGGCGCCTATGCCCGCATCCGCAGTCCGTTCGGCGGCTCGCCGCTGGGGTTCGAGGGCGCGGCGGAGGGGGCGGAGCGGGCGATCCTCGCGCCCTACGCGGCGGATCTGCCCGAGGACGCGCTGGAGGACGGTTTCGCCTGGCCGGTCACCGACGGCTCGGGCCGCAGCCGGCGCAATTTCCGCGCGGCCTCGCAGCTGCTGGCCGAGGCGGGCTGGCAGGTGAAGAACGGCGTGCTGACCGGGCCCGAGGGCCAGCCGTTCCGCTTCGAGATCCTGCTGGGGGGACCTGCCTGGGAGGCGGCGGCGCAGGTCTTCGTCAAGTCGTTGCAGGTGCTGGGGATCGACGCCTCGGTCCGCATGGTCGACGGCGTGCAATACGAGGCGCGGCGGGCGGAATACGATTTCGACATGATCGTCAACACCTGGGCGATGAGCCTGAGCCCGGGCAATGAGCAGCGCTACTACTGGGGCCGCGATGGCGTCACCCGGCCCGGCACCCGCAACTATCCGGGCGTCGACAGTCCGGCGGCGGAGGCGGCGATCGACGCGCTGCTGGCCGCCGACGAGCCGGAGGCGTTCCAGGCCGCGGCGCGGGCGCTCGACCGGGTGCTGACCACGGGGATCTACGTGATCCCGCTCTGGCACGCGCCGACCAGCCGGATCGCCTACTGGAAGGGGCTGCATTTCCCGGCGCAGCTGCCGCTCTATGGCGACTGGACCGGGTGGCTGCCGGATGTGTGGTGGCGGGCGGAGTAGCTCAGCGCGCCACGAGCCCGGCGGCGAGGCCGAGCATCAGCACGCCGACGGCCAGGTCGAAGATCCGCCAGGCCCCGGGGCGCGCGAGCAGGGGCGCGAGCCGTCGCGCCCCGTAGCCCAGGCCGAAGAAGAATACGAAGGAGGCCGCCATCGCCCCGATCCCGTAGGCGAGGCGGGCGGCCCCTTCGAATCCCGCGCCCGCCGCCCCGATCAGCGCCAGCGTGTCGAGATAGACATGCGGGTTCAGCCAGGTGAAGGCGAGGCAGGCGAGCAGCGCCGCGCGCAGGCCCGGGTCGGCGCCGACGGCCGCTTCGATTCCGTCCTCGCCCCGCCAGGCGGCGCGCAGGCGCAGGCCGCCATAGGCCGTGAGGAAGGCGGCGCCGCCCCAGGTCATCGCCGTCTCCAGTCCCGGAACCCGCTGGGCCACGGCGCCGAAGCCCGCGACGCCGGCGGCGATCAGCACGGCGTCGGACAGCGCGCAGACCAGGCAGACCCAGAACACATGCCGCCGCGCCAGCCCCTGGCGCAGCACGAACACGTTCTGCGCGCCGATGGCGAGGATCAGCGAAAAGCCGGTGGCGAAGCCGGTCAGACCGGCGGCGAGCAGGGGCAGCGCGGGGGAGGGGTCGTCCATGGCGAGAGGCTCCTGCGCGGTCGCGCCGAAGGGCCGACGGTTCATGGGGAGCGGCGAAGGGGGCGGCGCGTCAGTCCCGGCGGGGCGGGACGGCCGGCGGGACGGCCGGGGGCGCCGCCTTTCTCGCCGCTTCCCCCGCGGCGGGTTCGGCCAGCTTGCGGCTGCGCACCGTCTCGGGCGGGGCCGCGCGGGCGGCGGCGGCGGGACGCGGCGCGCCGTTGGGGCCGCGCCTCGCCGCGCCGGCGGCGCGCTCCTCCAGCGTCGGGGGCACCACCAGACCGGCGGAGATCACCAGCTTCGCCGCCTCCTCCACCGACATGTCGAGCGTCACCACGTCGGAGCGCGGCACGAACAGCAGGAACCCCGAGGTCGGGTTCGGCGTGGTCGGCAGGAACACCGAGATCATCGCGCTGGTCTCCGCCTCCCGGTTCTGGGCGAGGTTGTGGGCGGCGACCTTGCCGGGGATCTCGCCGCGGGTCTCGGTGGACACGAAGGCCAGCGCCCAGACCTCCCGCCGGGGATATTCGACGAGGCACGCCTCCTTGAAGGACGCGCCCTGGGACTGGGTCAGCACCGTCTCGATGATCTGCTTGACGCCGTTGTAGACCGAGCGGACCACCGGCATCCGGTCCACGAACCGCTCGGCCATCAGCACCAGCTGGCGGCCGAAGAGGTTCTTGGTGGCGGATCCGACCACGGCGGTGAACACGAAGAACACGACCAGGCCGAAGCCGGGGATGTCGACGCCCAGATAGGTGTTGGGATTGTAGACCCCAGGGACCAGCGGCACGATCTTGTCGTCGACGAAGGTGACGACGGTCCAGATCAGCCACAGGGTCAGCGCCACCGGGGCGACGATCACCAGCCCGGTGAGGAAGTTGGCGCGCAGGCGCTGCCAGAAGCCGCGGCGCGCGGGGCGGCCGGGTTTGGGAGCTTTGCGGCGACGCGGGGTGGGGGCCATGGGGCGGCGCTCCGGTGGGCAGGTGGGGCGGCGCGGACGGGCGCCGGCGCGGAGGCGCGCGGGAAAGCTGGAAGGTAATGGCGCGCGTGAGGCTTAGCAACGCGACGAGGCGTGGCGCCCTAACGTCAGGGCCCGGCTTTTTCATGGGCGGTCGACCGGGGGGCGTTGGTGAAGCGGCGGGCGAGACCTTCAACAAGAAGCAGATGAATTCGGTTGCGAATGGGTGTAGATCTGCCGATTTACGGTGAATATCGACGATATGGCCATCGTCAGCTTGGCGCTCTTTTCGTGGGTCCAGCCGTGCCTTGTCGCAGGTTCAAGCCGCCTGCCGGTGTGCGGCCGCCCAGCCCAGCCCGGCCCCGCCCAGAGCCGGAGGCGCGGGGCGGGGCGGCGGGATCAGTAGCCGCGGCTGCGGTCCACCAGATGCAGCAGCGGCTCGCCGCGCGACAGGCGGCCGATCTGCTCGACCAGCGCGCCGGACGCGGTCTCGGGCCGCGTCGCCGACGCGATATGCGGGGTGACGGTGACTTTGGGGTGCGCCCAGAACGGATGGTCGACGGGCAGCGGCTCGACCCGGAACACGTCGAGCGTGGCGTGGGAGATCTGGCCGCTGTCCAGCGCCGCCAGCAGCGCCTCGTCGTCGATCAGCGGACCGCGGCCGGGGTTCACGATCACCGCGCCGCGGGGCAGGAGCGCGAGGCGCCGCGCATCGAGCAGATCGGTCGTGTCGGGGGTGTCGGGGAGCAGCAGGACCAGGATCTCGGACCGGGCCAGGATTTCTTCCAGACCGTCCGGGCCGTGGAAGATGGCGACGCCCTCGACCTCATGGCGGCTCCGCGCCCAGCCGGCCACGTCGAAGCGGAGCGCCGCCAGCATCTTGGCCGCGTCGGTCCCCAGTTCGCCGAGGCCGAGCACGCCGACCCGCCGGTCGCGCGCGAGCGGCGGGATGCGCTGGGGCCAGTCGCCCGGCGCGAGCGCGATATGGGCGTCGATGCCCATGTGGTGGCGCATGACATGGGCGCAGACCCAGTCGGTCATGCCCAGCGTCAGGCCGGGCTCGACCATGCGCGCCAGCGGCACGGTGATGCGCGTGTCGCCGACGATCTTCTCGACGCCGGCCCAGAGCGACAGGACGGCGCGCAGGCTCGTGTAGGGGGCGAAATCCTTCACCGGGCCGTTGGGGTTGTAGATGAGGGCGTGGACCTCGGCCGGGTCGACCTCCTCCGGCGTCATGAAGAGGGTCATGGCGACGCCCTGCTCGGCGGCGGCTGCGCGGATCGGCGCCTCCCATTCGGCGCGCTGGGCCTCGCGTCCGGCGAAGAGGATGTTGAGCGTTTCGGCGGTCATGGCGGGGATCCCCTTCGCAGTTGCGGCGCCGACCGGCGTAGCCGAGCCGGGGGCGCGGGGCAACCGGGCGGGCGTCAGTTCCGCGGGCGGTGGATATGGGCCGACTGCACGAAGCCGAAGGCGATCAGCAGCACCATCATCGCCGACCCGCCATAGGAGACCAGCGGCAGCGGCACCCCCACCACGGGGGCGAGGCCCGTGACCATCGCCATGTTGACCGCGAAGAACAGGA
Source organism: Albimonas sp. (assembly GCF_055129145.1). NCBI lineage: Bacteria > Pseudomonadati > Pseudomonadota > Alphaproteobacteria > Rhodobacterales > Paracoccaceae > Albimonas > Albimonas sp. The sequence goes on from NZ_JBSRTQ010000114.1 coordinate 10,430, forward strand.
AGAAGGTCATGGTCAGCCCGCCGGTGGTCAGCGCTCCGAAGCGGTCGCGGTTGCGCAGCATCGACACCGTGCAGAACACCACCAGCAGCGCGTAGAGCAGCAGCAGGGTGGAGGCCCCGACGAAGCCGAATTCCTCGGCGAGCGTGGTGAAGATGAAGTCGGTGTGCTTCTCGGGCAGGAAGTTCAGCCGGGTCTGGGTGCCCTGCATGAAGCCGCGGCCCGAGATGCCGCCCGACCCGAAGGCGATCTTCGACTGGGTGATGTGGTAGCCGGCGCCGAGCGGATCGCTCTCGGGGTTCAGAAACGTCTCGATCCGGCGGAACTGGTAGTCCTTGATCAGCTGCCAGTCGGTGCCGCGGGATTCGAGCACCGCGTAGACCAGCCCCACCGCGGACGCCGCCGCGGTGGCGAAATAGGCCCAGTGGACGCCCGCGAGCCACATCACCGCCGCGCCCCCCAGCCCCAGCAGCAGCGCGGTGCCGAGGTCGGGCTGCTTGAGCACCAGCGCCATGGGCGCGAGGATCAGCAGGATCGGCGGGATCAGCCAGAGCGGATGCGAGGCGCGCCCTTCGCCCAGCCCGTCATAATAACGGGCGAGCGCCAGGACGAGGCTGACCTTCATCAGCTCGGAGGGTTGCAGCTGGATGAAGCCGAGGTCGATCCAGCGGGTGGCGCCCATGCCGGTCTCGCCCATGACCTCGACCAGCACCAGAAGCCCGATGGAGCCGAGATAGGCCAGCGGCGCGAGCGTCCTCCAGATCCGGATATGGATCATCGCCACCACGATCATCAGGGCGACGCCGATGCCGAAGCGGGTGATCTGGCGCGAGGCCCAGGGCTCGAGGCTGCCGCCGGCGACGGAATAGAGCATCAGGAAGCCGACCGAGGCCACCGCGCAGATCAGCAGCAGCACCCCCCAGTGGAAGCGCAGCGCTTTCTGGAAGGCGGAGAGCGGGGCTTCGGGCGGGGCGAGACGGGGCATGGGGCCTCGGGGCCTTTGGGGGGGAGGCCTCAGGGGATGCGCCCAAACCGCCCGGGATGCAAGCCGGGCGCGTCAGGTTGTGATCGGGCGGCGGCGCCCGGCGGGGGCGGTCCCCATCCCGGCCCTCCCCCGCGAGCGGGGGAGGGAGGCGCCTGGCGGAGCCGCCGTCGTAGGGCGGGTTCGAACCCGCCGCTCCGGCCGCCGCAAGCGCCGCGTTCAGCGCAGGGTCGGGTCGAAGCGGTCGCGCAGCCAGTCGCCGATCACCGAGATCGCCAGCGTGGTAACCACGATGGCCGCGGCCGGGGCCAGCATGATCCAGGGCGCCGACTGGATGTAGTCGCGCCCGTAGCCGACCATGTTGCCGAGCGAGGTCAGCGGCGGCTGCACGCCGAGGCCGAGGAAGGAGAGGCCGGATTCCAGCAGGATCACCTCGGGGAAGTTGAGGCTCATCGACACGATCAGGGTGGAGGCGATGTTGGGCAGGATATGGCGGAAGTAGATCCGCCAGGGGCTCGCCCCCAGGTCGCGGACGGCGGCCGCATAGCCCTGCTCCTGCGCCGCGATGGCGAGCCCGCGGGAGATGCGGGCGATCCGCTCCCAGCCATGAAACCCCAGCAGGATCGTGAAGAGGGTCAGCGAGTTGCCGAGGAAGGCGAGCGCCGCGAGCGCGATGATCATGAACGGCATCGCCGCCTGCGCATCGATCAGCATCAGGATGCCCTGTTCGACCCGGCCCCGGAACCAGGCGGCGAGGAAGCCGAGGCTCACCCCCAGCGTGGCGGCGATCAGGGTGGAGAGGAAGGCGATGATCATCGAGACCCGCACCGACTGGATCAGGCGGGAGAGCACGTCGCGCCCCAGCTCGTCGGTGCCGAGCGGATGCGCCCAGGTCCCCCCCATGCCCACCGGCGGGATCAGCCGCGCGCGCAGGTCGAGGGCGAGGAAGTCGTAGGGCGCGATGTCGGGCGCGAAGGCGACCACCGCGATGCAGAGCGCGATCCAGGCCAGCGCGATGAGGACCAGGGGCGGCCAGGCCTCGAAGAACGCTTTGGCGCCGCCCTTGGCGGTGAAGACGCTGCCGGAACGGGCGGGGGCGTGCGGGTCGGAGGATGCGGACATGCGGGCTCTCCCTCAGGCGGTCTTGAGACGGGCGGTGCGCAGCCGGGGATCGACCCAGCCATAGGCGAGATCGACGGCGAGGTTGGCCCCGACCATCGTGGTCCCGATCATCAGGATGATGACCTGGACGACGGCGAGATCCCGGTTGGCGACCGCAGTCACCAGCAGGCGGCCGACGCCGGGCCACGAGAAGATGCTTTCCACCACCACCGCGCCGGCGACGAGGCTGCCGACCATGAAGCCGACGATGGTCAGCGTCGGAATGGCGGCGTTGGGGAGGACGTGGCCGACCACCACGTCGCGCCAGACCAGACCCTTCGCGGAGGCGGTGCGGACGTAAGGCTGGCCCAGCACTTCGAGCATGGCGGAGCGGGTGAACCGCGCGATCACCGCGGCCCCGATCAGCCCCATGGTGACGACGGGCAGGATGCCATGCGAGATCGTGTCCGACCCGCCCGAGGGCAGCCAGCGCAGCTTCACCGCGAAGATCAGCGCCAGCACCAGGCCCATGACGAAGCTCGGCACGGTGAAGCCGAGCACCGAGCCCGCCATGATCGCCCGGTCCGCCCAGGTGTTGCGGCGGAGCGCGGCGAAGATCCCCGCCGGCAGGCCGATCAGGAGGTTGAGCGCGAAGGCGGGCAGGGTGATGGCCAGCGTCATCGGCACCCGCTCGGCCACCACGGCGAGCGCGGTGCGGCCGTCGCGCATGGAATTGCCGAGATCGCCCTCGGCGATGGCGGCGAAATATTTCAGATACTGGATCCAGAGCGGCTGATCGAGGCCCCAGGACCTCCGGAACGCCTCGTAGGCCTCGGGCGGGGCCTCGGGGCCGAGGATGGTGAGGGCGGGGTCGCCGGAAAGCCGCAGCACGATGAAGGCGGCCGACACGATGAGGACCAGCGTCACCAGCGCGCGCAGGAGGCGGGAAAGGAAATAGCGCAGCATGTCGGGCCTCAGGCTTGGGCGGCGGCGGCGGGGGCGGGGGCGCCGCCGGTGACCAGGTGACAGGCGACGGCGCGGCCGGCGTCGCGCAGAAGGGGCGGGCGTTCCGTGGCGCAGCGCGCGACGGCCACGGGGCAGCGGGGGTGGAACGGGCAGCCCGGGGGCGCATCGACCGGGTTGGGCGGATCGCCGATCAACTTGGTGCGCTGGCGGCGACGCCCGGGGACGGGAACCGCGGCGACCAGCGCCTGCGCGTAGGGGTGGAGCGGGGCGCGGAACAGCTCTTCGGGGGCGCCCTCCTCGACGATGCGGCCCAGATACATGACCGCCACCCGGTCCGACATCTGCCGGACCACCTTGAGATCATGGGAGATGAAGAGCGAGGCGAAGCCGGTGCGCGCCCGCAGATCGTCGAGCAGGTTGAGCACCTGCGCCTGGATCGAGACGTCGAGCGCGGAGACGGGCTCGTCGCAGACCAGCAGGTCGGGCTCGAGCGCGAG
>NZ_JBSRTQ010000115.1:0-13856 GCF_055129145.1 Albimonas sp.
GCGCCGCGCCCCCCGCCCCCATCGCGCGAGAGAGTGGAGACCATGCTCAACTTCTGCATCCGTCGCCTGCTGCACGCCGTTCCGATCCTGTTCGGCGTCTCGATCCTGGTCTTCGGGCTGGTGCAAATGATCCCCGGCAACCCGATCGACCTGCTGCTGCCGCCCGAGGCGTCGCCGGAGCTGATCGCGCAGATGACCGCGGCCTACGGCTTCGACCGGCCGCTGCACATCCAGTATCTCAGCTGGCTGTGGCGGACGCTGCAGGGAGATCTGGGCTATTCGATCTTCAACGGCGCGCCGGTGGCGGAGCAGCTGTTCAGCGCGCTCGGCAACACCTTCGTGCTGGCCATTCCGGCGGCGCTGCTGGGCTTCGGGCTCGGCATCTTGCTCGGCGTGGTGGCGGCCTTCCACCAGGGAAAGGCCATCGACAAGATCTTCTCGGCGCTGGCGATCACCGGGGTGAGCCTGCCGCATTACTGGTTCGCCATCGTGATGGTGGTGATCTTCTCGGTCACGCTCAACTGGCTGCCGGCACAGGGCATGGGCTTTCAGGGCGTCCCCACCAGCCTCGAGAACCTGAAGTCGCTGGTGCTGCCGGTGATCACGCTGTCGCTGATCCCGATGGGCGTGGTGGCGCGGGTCGTCCGCGCGGCGACGCTGGAGGTGCTGAGCCAGGAATTCGTGGGGACCCTGCAGGCCAAGGGCCTGATCGACCGCGAGATCGTGTTCCATGTGCTCAAGAACGCCGCTCCCGCCTCGCTCGCGGTGATGGGCCTTCAGTTCGGCTACCTGCTGGGCGGCTCGATCCTGGTGGAGACGGTGTTCAACTGGCCGGGGTCGGGCAACCTCCTGAACCTCGCGATCTTCCGGCGCGACATCCCGGTGATGCAGGCGACCATCGTGGTCCTCGCCTTCTTCTTCGTGCTGCTCAACCTCGCGGTGGACATCGCGCAGGCGGCCATCGACCCGAGGATCCGGCGATGAGGGCCCGATCCTTCGCCCGCCATCCGGCCGAAACAGGAGACGCGTCATGACCGTCACGGACTTTTCCGGCTTCCCGCCCCATGCGGACCTGGCCGCGTTGAAACCGGTGGAAAGCCCCGGATACTGGAAGCAGGTGCGCCAGCGTCTGTCGAAGGATCCGGTCACGCTGGTCTCGGCCGGCATCCTGCTGCTGATCGTGCTCAGCGCGGTCTTCGCGCCGCTGCTGGCGCCCTACGACCCGTTCCAGGGCAACATCATGACGCGCCTGAAGCCGATCGGCTTCGAGGGGCACCTGCTCGGCACCGACGAGACCGGGCGGGACATGCTCTCCCGCCTGCTTTACGGCGGGCGGCTGTCGCTGATCGCCGGCGTGGCGCCGGTGACCATCGCCCTCATGATCGGCGGCACGCTTGGCGTGATCGCAGGCTTCGCGGGGGGCATCGTCAACACGCTGATCATGCGGGTGACGGACGTGTTCTACGCCTTCCCCTCGATCCTGCTCGCCATCGCCATCTGCGGCATGCTGGGCACCGGGCTGTTCAACACCCTGCTGTCGCTGACCCTGGTGTTCATCCCGCCCATCATCCGCATCTCCGAAAGCGTCACCACCCAGGTCCGAGGGCTCGACTTCGTGGAGGCGGCGCGGGCGTCGGGCGCGAAACCGATGTCGCTGATCCGCCACCAGATCCTCGCCAACGTGCTGGGGCCGATCCTGGTCTACGCGACCTCGCTGGTCAGCCTGTCGATCATCCTGTCGGCGGGGCTGAGCTTCCTGGGGCTCGGCGTGTCGCCGCCCGCCGCGGAATGGGGGCTGATGCTCAATTCGCTGCGCCAGGCCATCTATGTCGAGCCGGTCGTCGCCGCCCTGCCCGGGGCTCTGATCTTCGCCACCTCCATGTGCTTCAACCTCATCTCCGATGGATTGAGGGCGGCCATGGACGTGCGGATCAAGGTGTGAAGGAGGATCCCATGTCCAACGTCGGAAAACGCGTTTCGGACGATATCCGCGACCGGGGCGGCCCGCGCCAGCCCATGCTGATCGTCGACCAGCTGAAAAAGCACTTCCCGATCCGCAAGGGCGTGCTCAACCGGCGGGTCGGGGCGGTGCAGGCGGTCGACGGCGTGTCGCTGACCGTGGAGAAGGGCGAGGTGCTCGGCGTGGTCGGCGAGTCCGGCTGCGGGAAATCCACCCTCGCCCGCCTCCTGATGATGCTGATCGAGCCGGACGGCGGCGAGGTGATCTTCGACGGGCAGGAGGTGGGCGCGCGCGACGGCATCTCGGTCGCCGATCTGCGCAAATCCGTTCAGATGGTGTTCCAGGACAGCTATTCCTCGCTGAACCCGCGGCTGCCGATTTCGGACTCCATCGCCTTCGCGCCGCGGATGAACGGCATTTCCGCGCGCGATGCCCAGACGCGGGCGCGGGCGCTGCTGGACCAGGTGGGGCTCTCGCCCGCGATGTTCGCGCGGCGCTATCCGCACGAGCTGTCGGGCGGTCAGCGGCAGCGGGTGAACATCGCCCGGGCGCTCGCGGTCGAGCCGCGGCTGGTGATCCTCGACGAAGCCGTGTCGGCGCTCGACAAGTCGGTCGAGGCGCAGGTGCTCAACCTGCTGGTGGCGCTGAAGGCGGCGCACAACCTCACCTATGTCTTCATCAGCCATGACCTGAACGTGGTCCGCTTCATCTCCGACCGCGTGGCGGTGATGTATCTGGGCCGGGTGGTCGAGGCGGGGACGGTCGACGAGATCTACGGCGCACCGCGCCATCCCTACACCAAGGCGCTGCTCGCCTCGGTTCCGAGCCTCGATCCCCGCCGGCGGACCGAGGAGACGCCGATCACCGGCGATCCGCCCAACCCGATCAATCCGCCTTCGGGCTGCCGGTTCCGCACGAGGTGCCCGTTCGCCGAGCCGGTTTGCGGCTCGGTCTCGCCGTTGGGCGCGCCGATCACCGCCAGCCACGCGGTGGCCTGCCACATGGCCGACCGCGATTCCGGCCACAGCCGCGCGGGGGCCGAGGCCGGACCGGCCACGCCGCCCGCCGGCCATTCGACCCCTCATTCCAAGGAAATCCGGGAGTTGCGGGCATGATGCACGAAACGGTCATCAAGGGCGGCGTGATGGAGGTCACGGACCTCGAGGTCGCCTTCGGCAAGGGCGACGGCGCGGTCCGCGCGGTCAACGGGGTCAGCTTCACCCTGCGCAAGGGCGAGGTGCTGGGGATCCTGGGCGAATCCGGATCGGGCAAGAGCGTCATGCTCCGGTCGCTGATGGGACTGCTGCCGGGCCATGCCCGCGCCTCGGGGCGCATCGACCTGATGGGGCGCAACATCCTGGATCTGTCGCCCAGGGAGCTGCGCAAGGTCCGCGGAGCCGAGATCGCGATGATCTTCCAGGAGCCGATGACCGCCTTCGACCCGGTCTTCACCATCGGCACGCAGATCGCCGAGACGGTGATGCGCCACGAAGGCCTCAGCCGGACACAGGCCGACGCGCGGGCGCTGGAGCTGCTGGAGCTGGTGGCGATCCCGTCGCCCAAGAGCCGGCTGGGCAATTTCCCCCATGAGATGTCGGGGGGCATGCGCCAGCGGGCGATGATCGCGCTGGCGCTCGCCTGCCGGCCGGCGGTGCTGCTGGCCGACGAGCCGACCACCGCGCTCGACGTCACCGTGCAGATCCAGATCCTGCTGCTGCTGCGCCGCCTGCAGGAGGAGCTGGACATGGCGGTGATCTTCGTCACCCACGACATCGGCGTGGCGGCCGAGATCTCGGACCGCGTCGGCGTGATGTATGCGGGCCGCTTCGTGGAGGAGGCGCCCGTGATCCCGCTGATCGAGAGCCCGCGTCACCCCTACACGCAAGGCCTTCTGGCCTCGACCGTCCACCACCAGCGCAAGGGCGACATCCTGACCACCATCCCCGGCGCGCCGCCGGACCTGGCCTCGCTGCCGCCGGGCTGCGCCTTCGCGCCGCGCTGCGCGAAGGTCGAGCAGCGCTGCCTCGACGCCCAGCCGGCGCCGCGCCGGCCATCCTCCGAGCACATGGCGCGCTGCGTCCTGGTCCCCGAGGGACGATGACGCGCGCGAAGGTCGCCAGCGGATTGGGAGCGCTCCTGTGGGTGCAGAACGTGCAGCATATCCTGGCGCCGATCCCCGAGCTTCGGGTGGCCGCGCTTGTGGCGCTGCCGCTCTACCTCGCCGCCGCCTTCGACACCGCGCCGGTGGTGGCGCGGCGGATCGCGGCGGCCTGCGGCGTGACCTGCGCGGTGCTGCTGGCCACGGGCTCGCCCTGGTCGTCGCTGCCCGAAGGGCTGGACTTCGCCCTGATGTTCATGGGCTTCCTTCCGGCCATCGCCCTGGTGCGGCTGGCCTTCGAAAGCGATCCGCAGACGGCGGGCATCGGGCGGCGGATGTCGGCGGGCACGCCAGCGGCGCGGTCCGACGCGGTGATGATGCTGTCGCATTTCTCGGGCGCCGTGCTGACGCTGGGGACCTTCGCCATCGTCGGACCCGCCTTCGCCGGGGTGATGGACCCGGTCGAGCGTCGGGGGATCGCGCTGGGCAGCCTGCGGGGCCTTTGCCTCGCGATCCTGTGGACGCCGTTCACCGTCGGCATGGGCTTCGCCGCGACGCATTTGCCCTCGGTCCCTCTATGGCAGGCGATGGCCTGCGGCGCGGCGGCGGCGAGCCTGGGGCTGGCCGCGTCGATGCGGGGCCGGGGCGCGCGAGGCCTGACCGAGGCGCTGACCGCCGCGCGGCCGGTGATCGTGCCGGTGGCCGCCGCGTCCGGGGTGCTGACGCTGGCGAACGCCGCGACCGGGCTGAGCACCCTGCACCTGATCATCCTGCTGATGCCGCCGCTTTGCGCCGGCTGGCTGCTGTGGCGGGCGCCCGAACGCGCGCGGGCCGCCGGCGGGCGGTTCATGGTCGACCTCGGCCGGATGGGCGGCGAGATGCTGCTGTTCACCGGGTCCATCGTCATGGGCTTCGCGCTGAACGCCAATCCGCTGTTTTCGGACGCGCTGGCCCATGCGGGGCTCGCCGACCTGCCGGCGGTGGAGATCATGGCGGCGATGGTGCTGGTCGTGCTCGCCTGCGCGCTGGCCGGGCTGCACGCGATGGTGACCGGCACCATCATCGTGGCGCTGGCCGCGGGCCTGGACGGGGCGCTGAGCGATCTGGCGGTGTTCACGCTGATCCTCTTCGGATGGTCGGTCACGGCGATGCTCTCGGTCTCGTCGCTTGCCGTTGCGGTGGCCGCACGCACCTTCGGCGTGCCGCTGCTTCGGGTGATCTACAGCCCCAACCTCGTCTTCGCGCTGGGCATGGGGGTTGCGCTGACCCTCGCGGTCGGCGCGGCCGAAGCGGTGACGCGGCCATGACCGGGACCCGACCCATTTCACGCCGTGGCGGCGTGCTCGCCCGCGCCATCGGCCTCGGCGACGGATCGGGCCCGCGCGGCGGCGCAGGGGCGACGGCGGAGGGCGCGGCGCTCATGGTCGCCTCCACCTTCTTCCTCGCCGGCTCCAACGCCATGGTCCGCACCCTGAGCCCGGAGATCCACCCTTTCGTCTCCGGCTTCATCCTCAACCTCGTGGGCCTGCTGACCGTCTGGCCCTGGCTCCGGCGCGAGGGCTGGGGCGTGCTGCGCATGAAGGCGCCGAAGCTGCACCTGATCCGCGGCGTGATCGGGGCCGCCACGCTGATGGCCTGGATGTGGTCGCTGGCCGAGATCGAACTCGCCAAGGCCACCGCGCTGAGTTTCACCGCGCCGCTGTTCGCCGCCGCCGCCGCGGCGCTGTTCCTGGGCGAAAAGGTGTCGCGCGCCCGCTGGATCGCGCTCGGCGTCGGCTTCGCCGGAACGCTGGTGATCCTGCGGCCCGGCTTGGCCTCGATCGAGCTCGGGACCGGCATCGCCATGCTGGCGGCGCTGGGGATGGCCGCGATGTATCTGACCACCAAGATGCTGCTGGCGCGCGAAAGCACCGCCTCGGTCATGGTCAACACAGCGGTGGTGATGACGCCCCTGACCCTGCTGACCGCCCTGCCGGTGATGACCGCGCCGCCCGCCTCCCTGCTGCCCGCGGCGCTCGCGATGGGGGTGCTGGGCACGCTGGGTCGGGTGCTGCTGACCCGGGCCCTGGAAGTGGCGGACACGTCCTCCGTCATGCCTTTCGATTTCGGGCGGCTCGTCTTCATCGCGATCTTCGGCGTCGTCTTCTTCCACGAGACGCCGGATCTCTGGACCTGCCTCGGCTCGGCGATCATCGCCGGATCGGCCATCGCCTTCGCCCGCCTCGAGACGCGCGCCGCGCGCCGGGCCGGCCTTCCCGCCGCCCTCCCGCCCCCGCCCGCAACAGGAGACCCGAGATGCTGCCCAACGAAACGCCCCTGACCATCGCCGAAGCCGCGAAGCTGATCGAGACGCGGCGTCTGTCCCCGGTCGAGCTGATGGAGGAATGCCTGCGCCGGATCGAGCAGCTCGACGGTCGCTACAACGCCTTCATCGCCGTGCTCAAGGACGCGGCCCTCGCCGGCGCCCGCGAGGCGGAGGCCGAGATCGCCGCCGGCAACTACCGCGGGCCGCTGCACGGGATCCCCATCGGCCTCAAGGACATCTACGAGACCGCCGGGATCGCCACCACCGGCCATTCCGCGCTGACCGCCGACTATGTGCCCGAGACCGACGCCACCACGGCGTCGATGTTGGCCGCGTCGGGCGCGATCAATGTCGGCAAGCTCGCCACCTGGGAATTCGCCATCGGCGGGCCCAGCTTCGACCTGCCCTGGCCCCCCGCGCGCAACCCCTGGGACGCGGAGATGTGCCCGGGCGGCTCGTCCTCGGGCACCGGGACCGCGGTCGCCACGGGGATGATCCTCGGCGGCATGGGGTCCGACACCGGCGGCTCCATTCGCTTCCCCGCCGCGCGCTGCGGCATCGCCGGGATCAAGGCCACCTACGGGCGGGTCAGCCGCGCGGGCGTGATGCCGCTGGCCTTCAGCCTCGACCATGCCGGGCCGATGGCCTGGAACAGCGAGGATTGCGCGATCATGCTGCAGGCGCTGGCCGGCTACGATCCGCGCGACCCCGCCTCGGCCAAAGTCGCGGTGCCCGACTACCGCGCCGCCCTGAACGGCGACGCCAAGGGCCTGAAGATCGGCGTGCTGCGCAGCTTCTACGAGACCGAGAGTCCGGCCGACGACGACGTGATCGCCTCGATGGAAGAGTCGATCCGGGCCCTGCGCGCGCTGGGAGCGGAAGTGACCGAGCTGCCGGCCATCCCGCCGATGCGCGACTACCTCGCCGCCTGCACCGTCATCTCGCGGTCCGAGGCGTTCGCGATCCACGAGGCGACGCTGAAGGCGACGCCCGAGCTCTACGGCAAATTCGCCCGCCAGCGCATGATGATGGGCGCGTTCTTCACCGCCGCCGACTACGTGCAGGCGCTGCGCCGCCGGCGGGAGCTGACCGCGGCCTTCGCGGGGGCGATGGCGGATTTCGACCTCGCGATCCTGCCGACCATCCCCTCGGCCGCGCCGGAGATCGAGGGCGGCGAGACCCATGCCCTGCTGACCCGTCCGATCTACACCCAGGCCTTCAACCTGACCGGCAGCCCGGCGATTTCGGTCTGCAACGGCTTCAGCGCCGCGGGCCTGCCCTTCGGCCTGCAGATCGTGGGCAAGCCCTTCGACGAGGCGACCGTACTGCGCGCCGGCGACGCCTTCGAACGCGCCACCGCCTATCGCGGCATGCGGCCGGAACTTGAGCTCGTCGCCGCCTGACCGCCCCCCAACCCTTGACCCAGAAGGAGACGGACCATGTCCGAAGACGCCATCAGCAAAGAGAACTTCGCCGTCCTGCTCGACCGCGCCGGCCTGACCGTGCCCGAGGCGGAGGCCGAAGAGCTTCGCGTGGCCTACGGCTACGTGAAGGAGATGGCCGCGCGGGTGCGCACGCCGCGCGGCCGCGAGGCCGAGCCCGCGCATATCTTCACGCTGCCGCATCCGGAGGGCTGAGGGATGCTCGGCGACAACGCTTTCCCGACGCTGGCGGGCGCGTCGCGGCAGCTGGAGGCGGGGGAGGTCACCTCCGCCGAGCTGACCGAGATGCTGCTGGCCCGGATCGCGGCCTATGACGGGCGGCTGAATTCCTACCTGCTGGTCACCGCCGACGCCGCCCGCCAGGAGGCGGCGGCGGCCGATGCGGAGATCAAGGCGGGCCGCAGGCGCGGCCCGCTGCATGGCGTGCCCATCGCCTACAAGGACATCTACGAGACGGCGGGCGTGCGCACCACCGGCCATTCCCGGTCGCTGGAACACAACGTGCCCACCGAAGACGCGGTGACGGTGGCCAAGATGAAGGCGGCGGGGGCGGTCTGCCTCGGCAAGCTCGCCACCCACGAATTCGCCTTCGGAGGGCCGAGCTTCGACCTGCCCTGGCCCCCTGCGCGCAACCCGTGGAACACCGATCACTTCACCGGCGGCTCCTCCAGCGGCACCGCGGCGGCGATCACGGCCGGTCTGGCGCTGGGCGGGTTCGGGTCGGACACCGGCGGCTCGATCCGGCTGCCGGCGGCGTTTTCGGGCCTCGTCGGGATCAAGCCGACCTACGGCCTGGTCAGCCGGCGCGGGGTGATGCCGCTTTCCTATTCGCTCGACCATGCCGGCCCGATGGCCTGGACCAGCGAGGATTGCGCGCTGATGCTGGAGGCGATGGCGGGATACGACCCCCTCGACCCCGGGTCGGCCGACGTGCCCGCGAAGCCCTATGCGAGCCTCCTGAACCGGGATCTCGCCGGGGTGAGGATCGGCGTGCTGCGCCATTTCTGGGAGGAGGCCGAAGCGACGCCCGAGACGGTCGCGGCGCTTGAGGCGGCGCTCGAGGTCTATCGCGGCCTCGGCGCCGAGATCGTCGAGGTGAAGCTCTCGCCGCTGCGCGATTACTGCGCCGTGTGCAGCCTGATCCTGATGTCCGAGGGCGTCGCGGTGCATGAGGACGTGCTGCATGCGTGGCCCGAGGGCTTCGGGATGATCCTGCGCCAGCGGCTGCGGCTGGCCTCGCTGATCTCGGCGGCGGATTACGTGCAGGCGCTGCGGCGCAGGCGCGAGCTGGTGGCCGAAAGCGCGGCGGCCTTCGAAAGCGTGGACCTGATGTTCACCGCGGCGACCCCGTCGCCCGCCCCGCGGCTGGACGAGATGTCGATGATGTACACCTTCGCCAAGCCCCTGCTGACCATGCCGTTCAACGTCACCGGCGGCCCGGCGATCGCCACGCGGGCGGGTGTGTCGGCCTCCGGCCTGCCGCTGTCGTTCCAGCTGGTCGGCCGGCCGTTCGAGGATGATCTCGTGCTCGCCGCTTCCCATGCCTACGAGAAGGCGACGGACTGGGCCTCGGCCCGGCCGGTGCTCGAGCCGATGGCGAATGTCGCCTGATCGGGCGCATACGAAAACGGCCGGCGCAGGGATGCGCCGGCCGTCGCTTGTCTTGGGCGCGGGCTTATTCGGCCGCCAACGCCTTGGCCTCGCCTCCAAAACAGGCGATGGCCTGGTCGGTCGACTGCACGTCGCAGAACGACTGGAAGAGCGCCGTCAGGGTGGCGTTGTGATCCTCGTCGGTCGGCGCCGCGTTGGCGTCGGAGATGAACAGGGTCTTGAAGTTCAGCATCATCGCGTCGCGCGCGGTGGACTCGCAGCACACATGCGTCGCCGTCCCGGTGATCAGCAGCGTGTCGAGGCCGCGTTCCCGCAGCCAGGGCTCCAGCTCCGACGATCCCTGCACCAGCGCGCTGAACCGGCGCTTCTCGATCTGGGCGTCCTCTTCGGTGGGCTCGAGCAGGGGCCAGAGCTCATGGCCCTCATGGCCGCGGGCCATCTGGGTGAACATCCGCGCCTTCAGTTCGGGCGTCATGAAGTTGTCGGCCCAGGTCGACCAGTCGGTCGCGGTCTCCTCCGATATGGTGTTGCGGATCCACACGACCTTGCCGCCGGCGGCGCGCAGGGCTGCGGCAAGCTTGTTGATGTTGGGGACGATGTCGCGGGCATGGCCGATCTCGGCGGCGTAGCCGGGGGCGACGAAGGTGTTCTGCATGTCCACCACGATCAGCGCGGTCTTCGCGGGATCGATGCTGTCATACACCTGGACGCGGCCGCGGCGGACCATGGCGCGGTCGATGGCGTGCTGGCCGATCTGGATCTTGTGCATTGGGCTCTCCTTTTGCTGGGGGACGTGAGATCAGGCGGCGAGGCCGGGCTGGGCGAGCATCGGGCGGCGGCCGCGCTCGGCCAGCGCCGCCTCGACCGCCACGCCGACCCGGTAGGCCGACGCCTCGTCGAAGGGTTTCGCCACGATCTGCACCGAGAGCGGCAGGCCGGAGGCGTGGAACCCGGCGGGAACCGACAGCGCCGGGGCGCCGGTGGCGTTGAACGGCGCGGTGATCGAGGGGGGGCCCGCGTAGAACGCGTTCGCCGGCACCCCGTCGATGCGCGGCGCAGGCCCGGCGGAGCCTGCGACCAGCGCCGCATCCACGCCCGCCATCTGGGCGGCCAGCGCCGCGGTCAGCTCCCGCTTGCGACGCAGCGCCTGGATATAGTCGGCGGCGCTCATCAGCGCGCCGGGCATGATCCGGGCCCGCGTGTAGGGACCGAAAAGCTCGGGGCGTTTCTGAAAGTCGGCCTCATGCACCGCGTAGGCTTCGGACGACAGGATGATGCGGTTGCAGTGGATGAAGTCCATCAGCGGCGGCAGCGTCAGCTCGACCAGCTCGGCGCCCGCATCCTTCAGCGCGGCGGCGGCGGCCTCGAAGGCCGCGGCGGCGGAGGGGTCGTAGGCGTTCGTCTCCTCATGGAAGCGGATCAGGCCGATCGTCGCCCCCGTCACGTCGCCGGTCGCGGCGGCCGCGTAGGCGCCCACCGGCACGTCGGCGCTTGCGGGGTCGCGCGGATCATAGCTGGCGATCGCCTCCAGCATCTGGGCGTTGCCGGCGACCGTCCAGGTCATCGGCCCGATATGGTCGAGGCTGTAGGCCAGCGGCGAGACACCGCGCCGGCTGACGCGGCCGTAAGTGCCCTTCATGCCCGCCAGCCCGCAATAGGCGGCGGGAATGCGGATCGAGCCGCCGGTGTCGGTGCCGATGGCGCCCCAGACCGCGCCCGAAGCCACCGCCGCCCCCGACCCGCTGGAGGAGCCGCCCGGATAATGGTCGGTGTTCCACGGGTTGCGCGCCGGCCCGTTGGGCAGCGCGAAGTCGGGACCGCCGATGGCGAATTCATGGGTCTCGGTCTTGCCGACGATGATCGCGCCGGCGGCCTTCAGCTTGCGCACCACCACCGCGTCCTCGGCGGCCACGTCGTCATAGGTCAACCGCGAGCCGTTGGTGGTGGGCAGCCCCGCCATGTCGACGATGTCCTTCACCGCGATCGGCACGCCATGCAGCGGGCTGCGGGGGCCGGACTTCCTGATTTCGGCTTCGGCGGCGCGGGCCTCGGCGCGGGCGGTTTCGGCCTCCACCCGCACGAAGAATTTCAGCGCGGGGTCCAGCGCGGCGATTCGCGAGAGGCTGATCTCGACCGCTTCGACCGGCGAGATCTCGCCTTTGGCGATGAGGCTGGGGAGGTCGGAAATGTCGCGGAGGCCGGCTTCGCTCATCGCGTGGTTCCTTCTGACGGGGGCGAGTGGATTCGCCGTAGGTTAAACTTGATATTGGTCCATACCAATAATATTTTTCCCATGATGATCCTTATTTTCCGGAGTGCCTGAATTTAAAACAGACAAATCGTGAACTGCATAATTCTTGAACGCATCATAAATTCTTGCAAGCAACCTGAAGCGAATCGTCCTTAAGGCGCCATTTATCGTGCTTTGTTTTAATTGTTGCGCCGCAACGCGATTCATATCTTCTCTCAAGTCCGTCATCGCCGTCGGCTACGGGAGAACTCGCCATGATGGACAGACGCACTTTCCTTTCCTCGACCGGCGCCTCGATCGCGGGCGCGGCGCTGCTGTCCGGCCTATCGAGCCGGGCCTTCGCCGAAACCGGGCACCTGCGCATCGCCATGACCTCGGCGGACGTGCCGACCACCACCGGCATGCCCAACAACGGCGCCGAGGGGATGCGGTTCCTCGGCTATCCGGTGTTCGAGCCGCTGGTGGACTGGGACCTGGCCGACGCCGCCGACAAGCGCGCCGGCTTCCGTCCGGGGCTCGCCACGGAATGGAGCGTGGACGACGCCACGAAGACCGTCTGGACCTTCAAGCTGCGCGAGGGCGCGCTGTTCCATGATGGCGTGGCGTTCGACGCCGACGTGGCGCTGTGGAACTTCGACCGGCTCTACAATCCTGACGCGCCGCACTACGATCCGGGCGCCTCGGCCATCGCGCAGGCGCGGGTGCCGCAGCTCAAGTCCTGGACCAAGGTCGACGACCACACGATCCAGCTGGAGACCAAGAAGGTCACCTCCTATTTCCCGATGCTGATCGCCTGGCTGCCGATGGTCAGCAAGGCGCGCTACGAGGAGGTCGGCTCGGACTGGAACGCGTTCGGCAAGCGGCCCGCCGGCACCGGCCCGTTCCGCATCACCAAAGTCACGCCCCGGGTCAGCGCCGAGCTCGCCGCCTACAAGGAGCACTGGAACCCGGACCGCGTGCCCAAGGTGGCGAAGGTCACCCTCTTCCCGATGCCCGAGGCGACGACCCGCCTCGCCGCCCTGCGTTCGGGCCAGGTGGACTGGATCGAGGTGCCGCCGCCGGAGACCGTTCCCGGCCTGAAGGACGCGGGCTTCGACGTGAAGCTCAAGATCTACCCGCATATCTGGCCCTGGGTTTACAATACGCTCGAGGGCTCTCCCTTCGCCGACAAGCGCGTGCGCCAGGCGATCAACTGGGCCATCGACCGCGACGGGCTGGTCGCTTTCCTCAACGACACGGCGCTGCCGGCGAAAGGCTTCGTGGTGGAAGACGACGCGCAATTCGGGTCGCCGCTCTTCGTCTACGGCCACGACCCCGACAAGGCGAAGGCCTTGCTGGCCGAGGCCGGCTACGGCCCCGACAACCCTCTGAATTTCAAGGTGATGATCTCCACCTCCGGCTCCGGCCAGATGGTGCCGATCCCGATGAACGAGTATCTCCAGCAGAACCTGGCGCAGATCGGGGTGAAAGTGGACTTCGAGGTGGTCGAGTGGGGCACGATGCTGGTCGCCTTCCGCCAGCCGCCCGACAACGCCGCGGCGCTCGGCTGTCATGCCATGAACATCTCGTTGAGCTGGACCGACCCCTCGGTCTGGTTCCGCTGGTTCCACTCGGAGGCGGCGACGCCCGTCTCCTCGAACTGGGCGCACTGGAAGAACCCGGATTTCGACGCGATCCTCGACAAGGTGGCGCAGACCTTCGAGGTGTCGGAGATGGAGGCCCTGCTCGCCGACGCGCATGAGATCCTGGTCGAGGACAGCCCCTGGTGCTGGATCGTCCACGACCTCAACCCCCGCGCCTTCGCGCCCAATGTGAAGGGCTTCGTGATGGCGCAGAGCTGGATGCAGGACTTCACCAACGTGGTGGTGAGGTGATGGCGCGCGCCCTGGCCCGACGGGCCGGGGCGCGTCGTGCCGGTCGGGGCGACGTGCAGCGGTTCCGCTTAGGCCTGATCAAGAAAAACTTACGATTTGAAACTCTTAACGCATTCGCAATTTCCGACAATCAATAGACCTTAACGAATGACGTGAGCCCCAAGTTCCCTCCAGCCTTTGGGAGAGTCCGCGGCTGATTGCTCTGAGACCCCGCCTTGGACCGCCGGAGATTGGAGTTCCCCGGCTCTTTCAGGGTGACGGGCTGGCTGCGTCACCGGGATTGTGCACGTCGTTCGGGACCTTGTACCCGATCGC
>NZ_JBSRTQ010000116.1:0-13658 GCF_055129145.1 Albimonas sp.
CGCGCCCCCGGGGGCGCGGCCGTTTCGTTTTAGCGCGGCGCCGGCGGCGGGACGCGCCCGCCGCCGGCCCCGGATCAGTTGGAGACGTTGGCCACCTGCGCCGCCTGGCTCAGCAGGCTCGGGGTCAGCTGGTTGATGACCCGGCTCCAGATGGTGATCGGCTGCTCGGCCACGAACACCACGTCGTTGGGCCGCATCTCGAACAACGCCGCCGTGGTCAGGTTGGCCGCGTTGGAGGCGTCGAGATGATAGGCATCGATCCCCCCGACCCGGCTGGTCGCCGGCGTGGAATGGCGGCGCAGCACGTAGATCTGGCCGTAATCGCCGTAGTTGGTGTTGATGCCGCCGCTTTCGAACAGCATGTCGGCAAGGTTGCGCCGGCCCTCGAACGGCAGCGGAGACCGGCGCGGGGCCCGCACCTCGCCCGCCACATAGACGTAGTCGCGGGCCACCGCGCCCAGCTCGAGCCGGCTGAGGAAGGTGGACCGCTGCTCGGTCGCGATGGCGCGGGCCTCGGCGTTGCGGGCGATCTCGAACTGGCTCGCCTGGATCCGCATCTGCGCGAGCTGCTGACGCAGCTGCGCCTTCTGCATCTCGAACTGGGCGATGGTGATGCCGAAGCGGACGTCGTCGATCTCGGCCTGGCGCTGGCGGAAGGCGAATTCCCGCTCCCGCAGCTCGAAGTCGCGCAGCTGCAGCTGCTCGGTGAAATAGGCCCGCGCCTGGGTCAGGTCGTAATCGGTGTCCACGAACACCGCGTCGCCGTCCTTCAGCAGCACGTCGCGCAGCGCGTCGTCGCCGTAGATGGCGCGCAGCGGGGCCTGGTAGACTTGGCCGCCGCGGAACAGGCGCACCACGGTGTAGTCGAGGTCCTGGGCCTGCACGCCGCCGGCGAGCTGCAGCGCCTCGGACAGGTAGAGCGGCTTCAGCGTGATCGGCGCGACCTTGGGGGCCGCCACCGCGCCGCCGATCGACACCCGCTGCGAATTGAAGTCGGAGATCTCGAG
Source organism: Albimonas sp. (assembly GCF_055129145.1). Classification (NCBI taxonomy): domain Bacteria; kingdom Pseudomonadati; phylum Pseudomonadota; class Alphaproteobacteria; order Rhodobacterales; family Paracoccaceae; genus Albimonas; species Albimonas sp. The sequence goes on from NZ_JBSRTQ010000116.1 coordinate 1,008, forward strand.
GCTGAAGGACGGGTCGACGCCCTGGCTGACCAGCGCCTGGAAGATGGCGTCCTCCGCCTCCTCCAGCGTCGAGCCGGCGACGCGGATGCGGCCCACGTCGGGAATGGCGATCGCGCCGTCGTCCTGCACGATGTAGCCGCGGCGCGAGGTCTGGGCGTTGAGCAGGCTCGGCACATCCTCCAGCGTCGCGCCCTGGGTATTGGCCGAGACCAGCAGCGTATCGGCGATGCCGATGCGATAGGGCTGCGGCTCTCCGGTCTCGGGCAGATCGACCTCGGCCGCGGTGGCCGGCGGCTGCAGCGCGGTGGCGGTGGGCGGCAGCGTCTCGGCCATCGCGTCGACGGAGCCGGCCTGGGCGTAATCGGCGTCCGGCAGCGTCGGCATCGCGGACGAGCTCGACGGGACGCTGTCAGGCGGCGTCGCCGGCATGGGCCGGAAGGTGTCGGGCAGACGGGCCGGGACGTAGGCGTCGAGATTGGCTTCCGTCGCGGTCTCGAAGGTCAGGGGAATGACCTGGACATCGGTGGTGGCGCCATCCGAACCGCTTCTGACGCTTCCGGTCTCATAGACATCGGGCGAAGTGTACAGCAGCCCGCATCCCCCGAGCGCAAATGCGGCGAGCACGACAGTCACCCTCATGAACAGATCCCTCATTTTCAGCAACGCAGCATGACGATCACCACGGTCATCGGCGTGGCATAGCATTCCATCCGCTTGTCGTTAAGGCGAAATTCCACGTCGTGGGTGGTTCGCCGCAGGCTGTGCGCCTGCGACCGCATGTCCCCGAAGAAGGTTAATCCCGAGTTTTGCGTTGAGTTTGACGCAATTTGCAGGATACTTGCCACTGTGTGGGATGCGGCGACGTCGGAATCGGCGTGGTCGAAGTCGAGTGTTCGGGCGCCAGGGGGCGTCTGCGGATACGGGGTGAGTATGAAGCATTTGCAGCCTGACGGACAGTTTTATGCTGTGGACGCGATTACGCCCGCGTCGGGACCGTCATTTGCGCGGACACTATATGAATCCGGAGGCAAGCGTGCGCTTGATCTGCTGCTGGCGCTTGCGCTGGCGCCGGTTCTGGCGCCCATAATCCTGGGTCTTGCCATGGTCGTCTGGGCGACGGACGGCGGCAAGCCGTTCTTCGGCCATACGCGCGTCGGCCGCGGCGGGCGCAAGTTCCGCTGCTGGAAGATCCGCTCGATGGTTCTGGACTCCCAGGACCGGCTCGAGCGGCATCTGCGGGAGAACCCGGCCGCGGCCGTCGAATGGCGCGCGACCCGCAAGCTGAACGACGATCCGCGCATCACCCGGGTCGGCGCGCTGATCCGAAAGACCTCGCTGGACGAGCTTCCGCAGCTGTGGAACGTCCTGCGCGGCCAGATGAGCTTCGTCGGGCCCCGCCCGGTGCCCGAGGACGAGCTGAACGAATGCTACGGCGCCGCCCGCTCGGTCTATTGCGCGCTGCGTCCGGGAATCACCGGGATGTGGCAGGTCTCGGGCCGCAACGACGTGTCCTACGCGCATCGCGTGGCGATGGATGTGGAATATCTGAGCCGCATGTCGGCCGGGCTTGACCTGTGGATCGTGCTGCGCACCGCGATGGTGGTGGTTCAGCCGACCGGCAAGTGAGGCGACGCGGGGCCGCGCGACGGCCCGACCTTCGATCCGCTTGAAACCTTATCGCCGCCGGGACCATGGTCCCGGCGGCGTCATGTCCGGCAGGGAGTTTTCGCGGATGCGCGTGGCCATCATCCACTACTGGCTGGTCGGAATGCGGGGGGGCGAGCGCGTGCTCGAGCAGCTCTGCCTGATGTTCCCCGAGGCCGACATCTACACCCATGTCGCCGACCCGGAAAAGCTGAGCCCGCTGCTCCGCCGCCACAAGATCACCGAGACATTCATCGGCCGCCTGCCCGGCGCGAAGACGCATTACCAGAAGTATCTGGCGCTGATGCCAAGGGCGCTGGAGAGCCTCGATCTGACCGGCTACGACTTGGTGATCTCGTCCGAAAGCGGGCCCGCCAAGGGCGTGATCCCGCCGCCCGACACCGCCCATATCTGCTACTGCCATTCGCCGATGCGCTACATCTGGGACCAGTATCACGCCTACAAGGACGGGCTGTCCTGGCCGATGAAGCTGGCTTTCGGGTGGCTCGCGCCCCGCCTGCGGACCTGGGACGTGATCTCGTCCAACCGGGTGGATCAGTATGTGGCGAACTCGTCCTTCGTCGCGCAGCGCATCCAGCGCTGCTGGCGCCGCGATTCGGTTGTGGTGCACCCGCCGGTGGACCTCGAGGCCTATCAGCCGGCCCCGGCCCCGGGGGCGGACGCGCCCTACCTGTTCCTGTCGGAGCTGGTGCCCTACAAGCGCGCCGACATCGCCATCGAGGCCTGCGCCAAGCTCGGCCGCCGGCTGCAGGTGGTCGGCTCGGGGCCGGAGACGGAGCGGCTGAAGGCGATGGCCCCGGCGGGGACCGAATTCCTCGGCCGGGTGCCGGACGAGAAGATGCGCGCGCTCTACCAGTCGTGCCGCGCGCTGCTGTTCCCCGGCGTCGAGGATTTCGGCATCGTGCCGCTGGAGGCGATGGCCTGCGGGCGCCCGGTGCTGGCCTATGGCCGCGGCGGGGCGCTGGACACGGTGGTGGACGGCGACACGGGGCTGCTGTTTCACGAGCAGACCGCTGAGGCGCTGGCCGCCTGCATCACGCGCTTCGAGACCGAGCTGGAGCCGGGGCTCGACCCCGCGCAGCTCGCCGCGCATGCCGGGCGTTTCGGCGAGGCGACGTTCCGGGCCAACATGTGGGCCGCGATCCGGGCCGCGGCGCCGGGGCTGAACCTGGACGAGGCCCCGCCCGCCATCCCCGCCTGAGACGGGGGCCGGGGGATGCCCCCCGGACCCCCAGCCGCGCCGTCGTGAAAACGCCCGCCCCGGGGTCCCGGGGCGGGCGTTTCGCATCGGCGTCGGGCCCCCGGCGGGGGGCGCAGATCACATGTAGTCGTATTCGTAGTAGGAATAGGACTCGGAGCGCAGGTCGTATTTGTTGAGGATCACGCCGGCGAGCGGAATGATCTCCGACAGCTGCCGCTCGCAATCGTCGAGATTGCGGACCGAAGTGATGCCCGAGGCCGCGATCAGCAGCGCGCAGTCGGCATAGGCCATGAACGACATGGCGTCGTCCGAGGCCAGCAGCGGCGGCAGATCGTAGATCACGATGTCGGGCTGCAGGACGCGATACATCTCGTCCAGCGCCTTCTTGGCATCGGGATGCTGCAGCAGCTCGGCCGAATGACGGAAGCTCTGCGAGGTCGGACCGATGGCGAGGTTCTCGCCAAGCCGGATGAAGAACTCCTCCGGCTTCACGCCGCCCATCAGATAGTCGCCCATCGACAACTGGCTTTCGAGCCCGATGTTCTTGCGCACCTGCGGCCGTTTCAGGTCGACGTCAGCCAGAATGCAGCGGATGTTGCGCTGGCGCGAGAAGCTGAACGCCAGGTTGGTCGCGATCATGGTCTTGCCGCAGGACATGGTCGGCGAGGTGATCGCGATCGACTTCCAGTTGTTCGCCTCCATCATGCGCAGGATCTTGGTGCGCAGGATGTCGAACGGCACATGCGCCGGGTCGTCCTTGGAGAAGGTGACCACGCGGTTGCGGGTCAGCACCTCCTCATCGGGTTCGAGCTGCTGCAGCGCCAGCCAGCCGGGCGGCGTGTTGCGCTCGGTCAGCTCCGTGCGGACCGGCGGGCGCGGCTGCTCGAGCCCGACCACGCCCTCGCGCGCTTCCTTGGCCCGGTTGATCGCCGCCTTGATGCGTTCCATGACATGCGCCTTTCAATGCCGGGCCCCGCGGCGCACGCGGGGCCCATTGGGCTCGGGTCCCGGGCCCCCGCAAAGGGGACCCGGCACTCGGGGCTCAGAATTTCAACCGGCTCCGCACCAGCTCCAGCAGGGCGTCGAGTTCGGTGGCGACCATCACCTTGCGCATCAGCATGTCGAGCGGCAGGTAGTAGACGTGCAGCAGCACCAGGCAGGCGATCGTGCCGCCGATGGAGATCACGATCAGCGACCACTTCACGCGGGATCTGCGGCGCAGCTCCTCGTCGGTGTAGATGTAGGGAATCACCGCCAGCGGCTGCATGTCGAGCGTGTTGATGATGTCCGAAGGCCGCCGGATCGCCTTGTTGAGGAACTCCAGCAGGATGATCAGCGCCAGCCCGCCGCCGCCGCCGGCACCCACGCCCATCACCAGGATCTTGATCCGGTTGGGCTTGTTGGGGCTGTCGGGCACCACCGCCTCTTCGATCACCTCGAAGCGCTCGGCCTGCTGCTTGAGCTCCAGCTGCTCGCCGGTGGCCGACACCGCCAGTTTGGAGCGCGCGTCCGAATACTGCTGCTGCAGGTTGCCGTAGTTGCGCTGCAGCGCCGCCAGCGCCATCTGGGTGTTCGGCGTCTCGCCGATCGAGCGCTGAAGCGACGCCTCCTGACGCTCCAGCTGGACCGTCTCGTCGGAGATCTGGGAGAGGCGGATGTCGACCTGCTCCATCTGCTGACGGATCTGCTTCATCTGGGTTTCGACCAGCTGCGAGGACGTGTCCTGCAGCTGTTCGTCCATCTCCTTGCGCTCCTGCGCGATGGCGTTGTCGAGCGAGGCGATGCGGGTCCGGAGCGCCCGGATCTCGGGGTGCTGTTCGGAGAGCAGCGCCGAGCGCAGCTCGAACTCGCGCTGAAGCTGCTGCTTGATCTTCTCCGATTCGGTGAGCGGCCGTTCCTGATTCGCGAGATTCTCGGGGTTCTCGATGATCTCCAGCAGCTGCTTGCGCCGCTCCTGCAGATTGGCGTCTTCGCGGTCGAGCAGCTGAAGCTGCTGCTGCACGCGCTGCAGCTGCGTGGTGCGGAAATCGAGGGTCTCCGGCAGGGTCTCGCGGTTGGCGCGCTTGAAATCCACCATCTCCGCTTCCACGGCGGTCAGCTCGCCGCCGAGCCGCTGGGTTTCCTGTTCGAAGAACTCGTAGGTGTCCGCCGCGCGCCCGGTGCGCAGCTTGAGATTGTTCTCGAGGATGCGGGTCACGTATTCGCCCGCAACCCGCGCCGCGACCGTGCCGTTGTCGGCCGAGAACGAGACCCTGAACACCACCGCCAGACTGGCATCGCCGCGCTTGGCGCTGTCCAGCGCATCGGCCTGGAACGAGGACTGCTTGCGCATCTCGTCCACGATGTCGGAAGGCGACATCTCCCGCCGGTCGCGGAACACGTTGTACTCCGCCGCGATCTCCAGAAGATTGTCGCGGGTGAGCAGCCGCTGCTGGATCACGCGCAGCCGCTCCGCCGCTTGGCTGGTCACGGTGGACTGCACCAGATTCGTAGGGATCTGCTGCGATTCCACCAGGATCTTGGCCGACGACGTGTACGCCGCCGGCAACAGCACGGCCGCGGCCGCGAATCCCGAGAAGATCACCACCGCGGTCAGCAGGAAAATCGGAAACCGCCGAAGCAGGACCGAAAACAGAAAGCGGGGATCGAGTTCGTTAGGCATATTGCGTCTCAACGCTTTCTTGCGGACGGCGGGTCAGACCTGTCGGTCCCATACGCCATAAAACACATTCTGCTCTTCGCCGTCTTGGTCGTCGGCGTCGCGCGTTCCGGCCTGGCGCTGGGCCCCGGCCTCACGGCGTCCCGGCGCGGCGGCGTCAGGGGCCGATTCGACGGGATCCGCGACATGCGGCTGTCCATCATGGGGCTCGCCTGAAATCGCGGCCCGAGATGACGTATGGTCGACAAACGAGGCGGGGTCGTGACGAAGCGCGTCCGCGCCATCCTGCGCCGCAGGCATGGAGAGCGCTTCGTCGACCCGGAACATCCCCGAATGCCGCCGATCCTCGAGCACGTCGCGCACCAGGGCGGTGTCGACCACCGACCGCTCCTCCGAATAGGCGTAGACCAGCGCGTAATCGCACAACTGGTTGATCAGCCGCGGAATGCCTCGGGCCGCCACGTGGATCATCGCCCGCGGATGCGGCTCGAACACCTCCCGCGTCGCGCCGGCATGGGCGAGGCGGTGCAGGATGTAGGCGTCGGTCTCCTCCGCCCTGAACGCCCGCAAATGGAAGTCCGAGGCGATGCGCTGCGCGAACTGCTGCAGCACGGGCTGGCGCACCAGCTCCCGCAATTCCGGCTGGCCGACGAGAATCAGCTGCAGAAGCTGATCCTTGTCCGCGTTGATGTTGGAGAACATCCGCAGCTCCTCCAGCGCCAGGGGCGAGAGGTTCTGCGCTTCGTCGAAGATCAGCGCGGTGCGCCGGCCTTCGGCGTAGACGTCGATCAGGTAATCCTGGAACTGGCGGAAGAGCGCGACATAGCCCAGCCCCGGCTCGACCGGCTGGCCGAGCGACATCAGCACCCAGTGCAGCAGCTCGCCCCGGTCGCCCTGGGCGTTGGAGATCAGCCCCACCGAGAGATCGGCCGGCATGTCGTTGAGCAGCTTCCGAACCAAGGTGGTCTTGCCCGACCCGATCTCGCCGGTGATCATGGTGATCGGGGCGTGGGTGGCCATGCCGTATTCCAGCATGGTGTAGGCCTTCTGGTGAGGGCCCGACCAGAACAGGAAGTCGGGATCGGGCAGCAGCGAAAAGGGCCGCTCCCTCAGCCCGAAGAACTCGTCGTAAAGCCGGGTTAGATCACGCATCGCACGCCCATCCTGAACCGGCGGGCCTGGGGGGCGCCGCCTGTCTCGCGTCAAACGCGGTCACTGATTGATCTGCCCCTGCTTCGCTTTCTTGTCCCGCTCCGCTTCCAGCGCCTCGATGCGCGCGAGCACGTCCCGGGCGCGGTCGGCCTGGGAGAAGTTGACCTGGTCGGACAGGCTCAGCGCCCGGTTGATCTGGCTGCGGGCCTGACTGTATTCGCCGGTCGCCGCCAGAGCCACGCCGAGATGGTACTGCACCAGCGGATTCGTCGGCAGCTGATCCGCCGCCCGCCGCAGCAGGGGCACCGCGTCGGCCGACGATCCGGTCAGGTGCAGGAGCCATCCGTAGGTGTCCGTCAGATAGGGCTGGTCCGAACCGCGGAAGCGCTTGGCGATGTTGAACGCCCTTTGCAACTGCTCCGGGTCCGAGGCGCGGTGATCGGCCAGCAGGCTGGCGAAGTTGTTGGCGATGACGGTCGAGGACGGGCGCTGCTTGTAGAGATCCTCATACACCTCGATCGCATCATCGAACTTGCCCTCGTATTCCAGCTGCATGGCCTGGGTCAGCCGCAACGATACGTCGTTGTCATTAAGCGTCAGACCCTTCCGAAGGGTTTCCGTGACCTGGGCTTCCTTGCCCATCGAGTTGTAGATCCGCGCCAGGCTGGCATAGGCGGCCGCATTGCCCGGCTCCACCTCGATGGCCTTCAGCAGGTCGGCCTCGGCCGCCTCCATGTCGCCCTGGCTCGACAGGATCGAGGCGCGCAGCACCAGCGCGGTCACGTCGTCGGGCTGCGTCTCGAGACGCTCGGTCAGGTAGGTGCGCGCGCGGTCCACGTCGCCGCCCGCGAGCAGCGCGCGCACCAGCGCGATCACCCCGGAGGAGCCGTCGCCGCTGTCGTCGCCCTCCTCCACCACGCTCTCGAGAATGTCGGCGCTTTCGCTGAACTTGCGCTGCCCCAGCGCCGCCGCGGCCAGCAGGCGGTCGGCCACGTTGTCCTTGGGATCGATGACCTTCAGACGCTTGGCGATGTCCTCGGCTTCCGACCAGGTCTGCTTGCGCAGCTTGAGCTGGGCCAGCGCCACCAGCAGATCACGGGTTTCGCCCCGCTTCTTCAGCGCCTCGTTCATCACGCTTTCGGCCACGTCGGGCTTCTGCGCGCGGATCAGCGCCTCGGCGTAGCGCAGGGTGATCGGCACATCGAACGACGATTCCTGCATCGCCTGGGCCAGCCGCTCCAGCGCAAGTTCGCGCTGACCGTTGCGGTCGTAGGCCGCGGCCAGCGTCAGCATCACGTCGACGTTCTTGGGGGCCACGTCGAGCGCGGCGCGCAGATCGCGGATCGCGGCCTCGTTCTGGTCCGAGGCCATGTAGCGCGAGGCGCGCAGTTGCAGCGCATCGGCGTTCTTGGCGTCGGCGGAGATCACCGCGTTCAGCAGAACGTCCGCCGCGGCGAACTCCTCGTGCTTCACATGCAGCTTGGCCCGCTCGAGGCGGGCCTTGTTCTGGTCGGCGCCGGTCCGTTCGGCGATCAGCCGGTCGAGCCGCTCGATCGCCGCGGCCTCGTCGCCTTCGCGCAGGTCGAGCGTGGCGATGGCAAGCTCGTATTCCACCATCGGGTTTTCGCCGGAGGCGAGGCGCACCAGCTCCTCGCGCGCCTTGGCCGGGCCATGCAGCGCGTTGACGAAGCGGGCGACGTCGAGCGCACGCTGGAAATCCTTCGGATTGTTGTCGGCGATGGCGCGGTACTCAGCCTCGGCCAGATCGTACTTGTTCTTGTAGACATACCAGCGGGCCAGCGCTTCGCGGAACTGGTCGGTGCGCGGGAAATGCGTGACCAGCCGCTCGAGCTGCGGACCGATCTCGTCGGTCTTCTCCAGCGTCTCCAGCACGCCGAGCCGGACCACGTTCAGGCTCAGATCGGCTTCGTCAAGGGCGATGCCGGCATCGAGCAGCGCCAGCGCGCCCTCCGGATCGCCGGAATCGACGCGGTCGGCGACCAGAACCAGCCTTGTGGTGACATTGTCGGGGATCTCGTCGATGACGCGCTGCGCGACCTTGACCGCCTCTTCGCGCTTGCCGCGCTTGTAGTCGACCGAAGCCTTGATTCCGAGCACCCGCGGGTCATCCGGCTTCAACGCATAGGCGGCCATGACATAGCTCTCGGCCTCGTCGAGCTGGTTGGCGACGAGCATGATCTCGGCGACTTCGAGCCGGGCGAGATACTGCGCGGGATCGAGCTCGGCCACCGCGCGGAACTGGCTGAGCGCGCCGCGGATGTCGTTGCGGGATTTCAGGTAGAGGCCCAGTTCGTAGCGGGCTTCGACATGGGACGAATCGAGCTTGATCGCGTTGCGGAACTCGAGCTGGGCCTTTTCGGGCTCGCCCTGCTCCAGCAGCGCCAGACCGCTTTCGTAGTGGCCCTGGGCACGTTCCTCGCCGGAGTCGCAGGCGGCCAGCCCGAACGTCGCCAACGCCAGGAAAGCCGCAGTGAACGCATGAGCGCGAAAAGTCATACCTGTCTCATCCCCTGGGCCAGCCTGCTCGGCCGCACGCGAGCGCCCGCGCTTCGCGAGCCTCGTCCCCGTGCGGCATGTCCCCCGGCGGCGTCTCCGCCGCATAGCGCGACGCCGCGTCCCACACTCCACCGGCATGGCCGATGGACCCATCCGGCGCCGACCGAATCGACGCCATGAATCATCCGTGGTGTAACGTGACCGGTGTGTCGAATCCAAGTCGAACTAACGTTATCGGCTGTCAGCCGCACCGTCTGATTCCCCATGAACGCGATTTTCAGCTAAGACGGCGGCATGGAATTACGACGCCGCAAAGCCAACACCGCCGTTTTCTACGCGTCCGCGACCCTCAGCGGCAAGCGCAGCGTGGTCGCAGCAGCCCCCCGGGTCACGGCAGAAGCGAGAAATTCCGACGCAACGTCAACGACACCCGATGCGAGGTCGTCATCCCGTCCGAGTCCTCGATGCGGAACACGTAGCCGAGATTGGCGCTGGTCTCTTCGGTCAGTCGGTAGGACAGGCTGGCGTTGACGCTGTAGGCGGTCTCCGAGCTTGTGCTGCCATCGGTATAGGCGGCGCCGAGCCCGGCCTCGCCGGAGGTGCGCGGATTGACCTGCAGGGTGTAGGCGCCGCGGAGGTTGTAGCGGGTGATCTCCCCGCTCGACTCCGCTTCGTCCAGCGGGGTCTGCAGGCTGGACGACGCCGTGGCGCGCAGCGATTGGGTCGCATCGATGCGTTGGTCCAGCACGGCGCTCAGGCTGGTCACGTTGCTCGAAACGCCCTTGTCCGACGGCTGGATCGCATTCGACACGCCGCCGCTGAACGTCGTCGGGCCGGCCACGTAGCGCGCGCCGATCGAGGCGCGGATGCCCGGCTGGATCTCGGACGCCCGCTGGCCGCCGCTGATGAAGCTGACGCTCGGGCCCACCGAAATGTCGAAGGTCTGGTTGGGCGTGCGCGCGTAGCCGAGCGACGGCGCGGCGAAGAGCGTGACGGTGTTGCGGTCGGCGTCGTCGTCGGTCTGGATCACGGTGACGCCGGTGCGCAAGCCGGTGCTCCACGAAGACGACGCCTGGTGCGACCAGCCCGCCCCGAAGTCCACCGTGGTCGACGGCGAATAGAGGCCGCCGGTGTCGTCGAGATAGTCGGTCCGGCGGGCGGAGGCGCTGAACTGCAACGTTTCGGTCGAGTTGACCGTATAGTCGTAGGCCGAACCGATCGAGAAGATCGCGCGCAGCGTCTCGTCGGTGTCGCTTACAAGGCCGATCTCCGGCGTCGGCTCCGGATCGGTCGGATCGACGGGATCGGTCGGGTCGGTCGGCAGCAGCACGAAGCTGGTCGAACTGAACTCCACCGGCTTGACCGAGGCGTTGAAGTTCAAAGACAGAGCCTGGTCGCTGCGCTCTCGCCGATAGCCGCCCGAGACGTTGGGGAACAGGCCGGAGATGCTGTTGTTGCCGGTGTCGCCGGAATAGGCGTTGTAGCGCAGGCTGCTGCGCAGGTTCATCGACTCGGTCGGCGTGACGTTCTCATAGGCCAGGTTGAGCGTGGTCTCCGCGCCCAGCGTGCCCTTGGCGTCCGGGTCGAGCTGGTAGTTGGTGTCGCCCAGCAGCTTCTCGGAGATCGAGCCGGTCAGCGACTGGTCGCCGGCATGGGCGGCGGCGGCCAGCAGGCCGGCGCCGCCGACGAGGGCGGCCGAAGCCAGCGCCGCGCGTCCGAGACGGCGGCCGGACTCCCCGGTCCTGACATAGTTGCGCCTGCTCATGAAGCGGTCCCGTGCAGCGGCGGCGAGGTCGTCCGCGCGCCGGATCAGTCGAACAGGCCGCGTTCGGCGGCGAAGATCACGTCGCCGGGCAGGATCTCGATGTCCCCCTCCAGCATCAGACCTTCCTCGAACCGCTCGTAGTCGAAGACATGCACGGTCTCGACCCCGGCCTCGTCCTTGCGGCGCAGCAGGATGCGGTCCTTGGCGGCGTAGGGGGTGGGCCCGCCGGCCATGGCGATGGCGGTCAGCAACGTCAGCGGCTCCACCGTCTCGATCCGCCCGACATTGGCGAAGGCGCCGACCATGTAGAACCCGTAGGGCTCCTTCTCCGGATCCACTGCGTCGTCGAGGATCGGGGCGAGGCCGGTGACCGAAACGGTGACCGTCGGCGTGATCTGGAACCCGCGCGAAAGACGTTCCCGCAGCTTCGACTCGACCTCTTCGGGCGAGCTGCCCGCGGCCATCACCGTGCCGGCGATGGGCATGGAGATGCGGCCGTCAGGCCGGACGAGGATGATACGGTTGAGATTGGGATCCTCGAGCACCGAAACCGACAGCGTGTCGCCCGGCCGCAACGAGTAGTAGGAGGAGCCGCTGCTGGACGCGGCGAGCTCGGCCGCGGTGGCGGCCGACGAACCTTCCGTCTGCCCGTCGGAGGCGAGGGCCTGCGCGATGCCGGAGGACGGGATGGAAATCAGCAGCGCGGCGACGAGGGCCGACGCCGGAAAAGCAAACCTTGGCAAGATGTCGCCCCTCTCTCTTCCGATCTGGCTTGAAGACGGTTCTCACTCAATCCGACGCGCTTCGCCACCGTTATCAAGGCGCGGATGAGGCGCCCGGCGCGGGAAGGCATCCTGCGTGGCGCAAACGCCGCACATCAACGCCCCCGTTCGCCCCCCGGATCCGTGCCGGACGGCGACTCGGGACCTGTCGATTTCGCCACGGCTTCAACGCTAACGCAGCGAATTCGTGTTGTGAGGAATCGGATTTTGTGAAACAAGCCGTTAACGAACGGTTCAGGTAGACTCGTGGGGACGAAGCCTGGACGGCGTGGGGAAATCAAGAGTCAGGGTCGCTCCGGCTCCGTTTCCCGAGTGGGTACTCAGGGGGTTTTCAGGTCATGATTCACGACGCCTCGCTTCAGCACGCCTCCGAGGGCGCGGTCGCAAGCGCAAACGCCGACGCGTCTTCGGCCGGTGGCGGCGCGGGTTGGTATGCGTCCTACGGCAAACGCCTTCTCGATCTGACCATGCTCGCCCTGATGGCGCCGGTAGCGGCGCCCCTGGTGCTGCTCCTGGCGATCATGGCCCGCTTCGACGGCGGGCCGTCCTTCTACGCCCAGCCGCGCGTCGGGCGCGGCGGCCGTCTGTTCCGCTGCTGGAAGATCCGCAGCATGGTGGTCGACGCGGACGCCAAGCTCGAAGCCCATCTGGCCGACGACCCTCTCGCCCGCGTCGAATGGGATCGCGACCAGAAGCTGCGCAACGATCCCCGCGTCACCGCGGTCGGCCAGTTCATGCGCTCCACCTCGCTCGACGAGCTTCCGCAGCTGTGGAACATCCTCACCGGCGAAATGTCCTTCGTCGGCCCCCGGCCGTTCACCCCGGAGCAGATCGAGCTCTATCGCGGCGTCAGCTATTACAGCATGCGTCCGGGGCTCACCGGACCCTGGCAGGTCGGCGAGCGCAACCA
>NZ_JBSRTQ010000117.1:0-13555 GCF_055129145.1 Albimonas sp.
TTTCTCCCGCGGCGCGGTCCGGCGACGGCGCCCCGTCGCCAGGTCTCCCCGCCCCGGCCGCCGGCCCCACGCCGGCCGCGGGAGACGTCCCCGCCCGACGCCCCCCTCGCCACGCGCCGCGGGCGCCCCGCCCCGACCCGCGCCACGGCCGTCGCGGCGCCTCCTCCCCTTTTCGGCGCCGCAGCACTTGACCCGTCGGGGCCGAGGCGCGACCAATGCCTTTCCGCGCCGCTCGCCCCCACCTGACCCTCCCCCGCCCCCTCACCTGCCCCCGGAGCCTTCCATGCCCGTCATCCCCGAGATCGCCGAGCGTCTGCCCGAATTCACCGCCATCCGCCGCGACCTCCACGCCCATCCCGAAATCGGCTTCCAGGAGGTGCGGACCTCCGGCATCGTCGCGGAAAAGCTCGAATCCTGGGGCATCGAGGTGCATCGCGGCATCGGCGGCACCGGCCTCGTCGGCGTAATCGACGGGAACGCCCCCGGCCGGACCGTCGGCCTGCGCGCCGACATGGATGCGCTGCCGATCGAGGAGCGCACCAATCTCGAATGGCGTTCCACCATCCCCGGCGTCTCCCATGCCTGCGGCCATGACGGCCACACCACCATGCTGCTCGCCGCCGCCCAAAGGCTGGCCGAGACCCGCGACTTCCCCGGCCGCGTCATCGTGATCTTCCAGCCCGCCGAAGAGGGCCTCGGCGGCGCGCGCGCCATGATCAAGGACGGGCTCTTCGACCGCTTCCCCTGCGACGAGGTCTACGGCCTGCACAATTCCCCCTACACCGCCGAGGGCGTGGTCGGCATCAAGCCCGGCGTCGCCATGGCGGGCGCGGACTTCTTCGACATCCGCATCCAGGGCGTCGGCTCCCACGGCGCGTCGCCGCAGCATTCCAGGGACCCGGTGATGGTCGCCACCGCGCTCGCCCAGGCGCTGCAGACCATCCGCTCGCGCAACGCGCCGCCCAACGAGGCCGCGGTGCTCTCCATCACCCAGATCCATTCGGGGTCCGCCTACAACGTCGTCCCCGACGACGCGACGCTCGCCGGCACGCTGCGCTTCTTCTCCGACGAGAGCCGCGACCGGATGCGGGCGCGGATGCGCGAGATCTCGGCCGGCATGGCTCTGGCCTTCGGGGTCGAGATCGAGGTCGACATCCGCGACGTGTTCACCGTGCTCGAGAACGATGTGCAGCTCGCCGACGTGGTCGCGGGCATCGCCGCCGGGATCACCGGGGCCGAGCGGGTGGCGATGCAGACCGAGGCCGTCACCGGGTCCGAGGACTTCGCCGACATGCTCAAAGCCCGCCCCGGCGTCTACTTCACCGTCGGCCACAAGGGCGAGGTGCCGCTGCACAACCCCGCCTTCGTCTTCGACGACGACGTGATCCCGCTCGGCGCCTCGATGCTGGTCTCCGTCGCCCAGGCCCGCCTCGCCGCCGCCTGAGGCGGCGGGCCGCCTGCCGAATGGGCGTCGCGCGGGGCTCCGTCCCCGCGCCTGCCTGACCCGCGATCCGACCGCCCCCTTTCCCTCCCGCCCGGAGAGTCCATGCCCCGCGCCTACACCCCCCGCGAGATGCTCGAGAAGCTGGTCGGCTTCGACACCACCTGCACCGGCTCGAACCTCGCGCTGATCGACTTCGTGCGCGACTGGCTGGCCGAATGGGGGATCGAGGCGACGGTCCTGCCGAATGCGGCGGGCGACAAGGCCGCGCTCTTCGCCATGGTCGGGCCGCAGGTCGAGGGCGGCGTGATCCTCTCGGGCCATACCGACGTGGTGCCGGTCACCGACCAGAAATGGACCGCCGATCCGTTCACGCTGACCGAGCGCGACGGGCGGCTCCATGGCCGCGGCGCCTGCGACATGAAGGGGTTCGACGCGCTGGCGCTCTGCGCGCTGCCGCTCGCGCTCAAGGCCGGGCTGAAGCGGCCGCTGCAGATCGCGCTCAGCTACGATGAAGAGGACGGAATGCACGGCGCGCCGCCCCTGATCGCGGCGATGGCGGCGGGGCTGCCGCGGGCCTCCGCAGTGATCGTGGGCGAGCCGACCGGCATGGCCTGCGTCACCGGCCACAAGGGCATTCTGGAGCTGATCGTGCGGGTGCGCGGGCACGAGATGCACTCTTCGCTCCGCCACAAGTCGGTGTCGGCGGTGATGAGCGCCGCGCGCCTGGTGACCTGGATCGACGATCTTCAGGCCCGCACGCAAGCCGCGCCGCTGGCCGGGGCCGAGCTGTTCGATCCGCCCTTCACCTCGCTCCATGTCGGCGAGTTCCACGGCGGCACCGCCCATAACATCACCGCGGCGAACGCCTGGTTTTCGGTCGACGTGCGCCCCTGCCCGCCGGACGACACCGCGACCTATCTCGCGCGGATCCGGGCCGAGGCGGCGCGGATGGAAGCCGAGCTGCGAAAAATCCGCCCCGAAGCCGCCATCGAGATCGAGGTCAAGGCCGACATCCCCGGCTGCGCCGTGGAGGAAGGCGGCGCGGCGGAGGCGCTGGTCCGCGCGCTGACCGGCGACAACGCCTCCCACGCCGTCAGCTACGCCACCGAGGCGGGGCTGTTTCAGGGCGCGGGCTTTTCGACCGTGGTCTGCGGGCCGGGCGACATCGCCCAGGCCCATCAGCCAGACGAGTTCATCGAGATCAGCCAGCTCGACGCGGGCGAAGCCTTCATGCGCCGCCTGGTCGAGCGCCTCGCCAGCTGAGGCGGCGCGCCACCGGCTTTTTCGCGGTGCGCCGCGGATCGGCCCGTGTCGGCCGAAAGGCGCGGGCGCGGGCCTTGGGTTGCCCGGCGCGCCACGGCGGGTCATCGTCTTGCGTCGCGTCGCGTTCACCGGATTATCGGCCATGTTCCTCGCCCGCCCCGCCCGTCTCCGTCGCGTCACCGGCCTCGCCCTCGCGGGGGCGACGCTGGCCTTCGCGCTGGCGCTGTCCGTCGCCCCTGCCCGGGCCTGCGACGCGGCCGAGATGCGGGGCCTGATCGGGCGCGGCTTCACCGACGCCGAGATCGACCGCCATTGCGCCGCGACCGACGCCGCAACCGCCGCGCCATCGCCTGACGCCCCCGCCTCCGACCTTGCCGAAAACCAACCCGCCTGCCCTCCAAATTCCCTGATCGGGGACTGGACCGCGGAGACCCTGCCTGAAACCGCCGGCGCCGCGCGTCTCGCCGCCCGCGACGCCCGTGCGCTCTGGCGCGTCGGACGGGCCGGGGCCGGCGCGACGCTCTCGATCGGCCCCCGGCGGTGGCCGATCCAGCCCGCGCCCGATCCGGCGCCGCTTATCCAGTCGCGCTGCGAGGCCGGCGTGCTGACCCTGGTCTGGGACGAGACCACCGAGACCGGGGCCGACCGCATGGTAGTCCGCCTGGTCGCGCCAGAGCCCGGCGGGCTCGGCGGCGCGCTGTCGGACAGGCGGGGCGAAGCGCCCGCCCCCGGACAGGCCGACCTCGCCTGGGGGGAGTATCTGCGGGAGCGGCGGGCCGGCCTCTCCACCGCCGCCACCCGGGAATTCGGCCGGATGCGGCTCGAGCGGACGGCGCCGCTCCCGGCGCCCGAGGCGAGCCCGCCGGACACGGAGGCCCGCCCCGGCATCGCCCGCCTGCCGGTGATCGCGCCCCCCTCCGCGCAGGGCGGCCTCGCCGGCCTGCCCGGGTTCGACGAGGCGGAGGCGTCCTCGCCCGCCGCGGCGCGCGAACGGCTGATCCAGCTGCGCGCGGCGCGCGACATGTGCAAGGCGAGCTTCTTCAAGGCGGTGGGCGTCGGCGGCCGCGACATGTGCGGGGCCTTCGACGCCACCATCGCCGAGCTGGAGCGGATCTCCGGCCTCTGAACCCGCTCAGGGGCGGGCGACGTAGCCCTCGACGATGCGCGCGATCACCGGGGTCGCCTCCGCCTCGGTCATGCCGGTGACGAGCCGCGGATCGTAGATCACGGCCAGCGCCAGCCAGTCATAGGCGGTGGGCGCGCTCACCCCGACCGCGTCGTTGAACAGCGTCTCGCGCACGCCCAGGCTGTCGTTGAGGGGCCCGAGCGCCTGCAGCATCTCCTCGTAGACGCATTCCGCCAGATCCGGCGACGCCTCCAGCGCCACCACCGAGAACGCCACTTCGGCCGAGAGGGCGGAGCGGAAGCGCACCTCGGCGAAGCACACGGGTCGTCCGCGGCGCAGGAACGGCTCGGCGAGCGCGTCGAAGCGCTGCTCGGCAAGCGCGGGGTCGGTCCCCGAGATGCGGGCGAGGGTCGCGAGGCTCTCGCGCAGATAGCCGCGGGTGCCGACGAACACCATGATCCCCGGCGGCGCGTCCCAGAGCGCAACCTGGGCGCGCGGCGCGAGGCGCAGACCGGCGAGGCCCGGCAGCTTCTGCGCGAGGATGCGGAACGGGGTCCAGAACCGGTCGTTGCCGGCGATGGCGCCGTCGTCGGAATAGACCTCCACCGGCACCGCGCCGCGCGGAAAACGGCGCAGGCGGCGGTCGGAGAAATGGCGGGCGTCGCCGGGCAGGCGGAAATCCTCGCGCCCGAAGGCGATGTCATGGACGAGGCGGGTGAGGATCTCGGGGTCGAGGCATTCGGGCTCGCCCGGCAGGCAGATCCGGTCGGGGTTCCGGGCGGGCTGGGCGTGGGCGGCGGGCGCGGCGCAGAGGGCCAGAGCCAGCCCCGCGGCGCGCAGCAGGAAAGTGGGAAGCGTCGGCATGGCGCGAAGCGTCGCCCGGCAACGTGGCGGTTTGGGGGCGGGCGCGGTCACGCCCCGCGGTCCGGACCGCCCCCGTCCGGCCCGTCGCGCCGGTCATCGCCCAGACCGTCATCCAGGCCGTCATCCATATCGCCGTCGACGTCGTCGATCTCGTCGTCATGGTCCCCGTCCGCTTCCGGCGACGGGCCGGCGGCGAGCATCCCTGCCGCGCGCGCCTCGGCGGCCAGCGCCTCGGGCCCCGGCGCGGCCACGCCGCGCTCGCGATACGGGGTGCGCTTGTAATGCGCCCGGTAGCATTTCGAGAAATGCGAGGGCGAGGTGAAGCCGCAGGCCAGCGCCACGTAGATCACCGACATGTCGGTCTGCAGCAGCAGCCGGCGCGCCTTCTCCAGCCGAAGTTCCAGATAGTAGCGCTTGGGCGAGCGGTCGAGATAGCGGCGGAACAGGCGCTCGAGCTGGCGGGTGGACATGCCCACCTCCTCCGCCAGGCGGGCGGCGGAGACGGGCTCCTCGATATGACCGTTCATCAGGTCGATGACGCGGCTGAGCTTGGGGTGGCGCACGCCGATGCGGGCGGGGACCGAAAGGCGCTGATGATCCTCGTCGCCGCGCAGGTTGGTGTAGACCATCTGGTCGGCGACCATGCCGGCGATGTCGGCCCCGTGCGCCTGGGCGACCAGCCGCAGCATCATGTCGCCGGCCGCGGCCCCGCCGGCGGCGGTCATCGCGTCGCCGTCGACCACGTAGATCTGGTCGCTGAGATCCACATCCGGGAAATCCTCGGCGAAGCCGTCCTGGTTCTCCCAGTGGATGGTGCAGCGCCGCCCGTCCAGCAGCCCGGCCTTGGCCAGCGCGAAGGCCCCGGTGCAGACCGCCGACATCGCCACTCCGCGCCGGCTTTCGCGGCGCAGCCAGTTGAGGATCCCGCGCGAGGTGGCGCGCGCCACGTCGAGCCCGCCGCAGACCACGAGACGGCTGCCGCGGGGCAGCTCCTCCATCCCGCCGTCGACCGCGGTGCGCATCCCGCAGGACGCGGCGATGGGGGCGCCGGTCTCGCTCAGCAGCTTCCAGGCGAAAAGCTCCCGGCCCGAGACGTGGTTGGCGAGGCGCAGAGGCTCGATCGCCGAGGCGAAGGCGAGCAGCGAAAACCGGTCGAGCAACAGGAAACCGACCAGCGCCGGCGCTGCGCCCGGCCGCGCGGCGGGGGGCGCGGGGGCGGCCGATCTGGCGAGGGTCTGGCGCGGGTTCATGCCTTCGCCGCTTGCCCGCCGCCGGGGGCTGCGTCAAGCCGATTCCCGAGCGGCCTGCGCGGCATTCCGCGGCCGTGGCATCGGGCCCGCGTCGCCGGAGCGGGCGGTTCGGGGCGAGGCCGGTTGCCGGAAACGCCCGGCCTTCGCGGCCGGGTTTCGCGGTCAGCGCCCCTGCCAAGACCCTTCGGCGCCGTTCGGCGGCGCGCGGCCGGGGCTGGCGGACGGGCCCCGGCCCCTCGGCGCGCGCCCGCCTCGCGCGCCGCGCGCAGGTCGCCGCAGTCGCGGGGCAGCGCCTCCGGATATGTCTCGCGCAGCCAGACCAGCGCCTGTTCATGGCCGCGAACGGCGCTTCGACATCCACCTGCAGCACCGCGGAGCCGATGATGGCTCGGGTTTCGCGCGTCCAGTTCTCGAACGGTTTCTCGACGACGCAGGAGCGCGGCAGCACCAGCCTGCGACCGTTCCCGATGCGGACCACGACATAGGTGGCGGTGATCTCCTCGATCCAGCCCAAGCGCGCGCCTCTCGGGGCGAGGGGGCGGCGCGTCGGTCCCTGCGGAGAGCCTGCGCCGCATCGCAGCAATCCCAGGACGCCCGGGCCCTGTTGCATCGCGGCAAAACGCCAGCCTTGACGGCGCGCTCCATCCCGCCCCCGCGACCCTTGGAAAACCGGGGCGATGCCGCTATAGCCACCCCCCTGACTTCGATCAGCGCAAGGAGCCGATCCGATGGCCGACGCCTGGACCAAAACCAGCTGGCGCAACCGCCCCGCCCTCCAGATGCCCGTCTATCGGGATCAGGACGCGCTGGCCGCCACCACGGCCCAGATCGCTTCGTATCCGCCGCTGGTCTTCGCCGGCGAGGCCCGCGCCCTGACCGCCCGCCTCGCCGAGGTGGCGGAGGGGCGCGCCTTTCTGCTCCAGGGCGGCGACTGCGCCGAAAGCTTCGCGGAGTTCCGCGCCGACAACATCCGCGACACCTTCCGGGTGCTGTTGCAGATGGCGGTGGTGCTGACCTTCGGCGCGTCGATGCCGGTGGTGAAGGTGGGCCGCATGGCCGGCCAGTTCGCCAAGCCCCGCTCGGCCGACACCGAGACGGTGGGCGACCAGACCCTGCCCAGCTACCGCGGCGACATCATCAACGGCTTCGATTTCACGCCCGAAATGCGCGAGCCCGATCCCGCCCGCATGTCGCAGGCCTACCTTCAGTCGGCGGCGACGCTGAACCTGCTGCGCGCCTTCTCGACGGGCGGCTTCGCCGACATCCACCGGGTGCACGCCTGGAACCTGGGCTTCGCCGCCGGCACCCCGGGATCGGAGCGTTATTATGCGCTCGCGGGCCGCATTTCGTCCGCGCTCGACTTCATGACCGCCGCCGGCATCGACCGCGCCACCGAAGAGAAGCTGCAGCGGGTGGACTTCTACACCTCCCACGAGGCGCTGCTGCTGCCCTATGAGGAGGCGCTGGCCCGTCAGGACTCGATCACCGGCCAGTTCGTGGCGGGGTCGGGCCACATGCTGTGGATCGGCGACCGCACCCGCCAGCCGGACGGCGCGCATGTCGAGTTCTGCCGCGGCGTGATCAACCCGATCGGGCTGAAATGCGGGCCGTCGCTGAGCCCCGACGGGCTGATCGAGCTGATCGACCGGCTGAACCCGTCGAACACGCCCGGCCGCCTGACGCTGATCAACCGCTTCGGCGCGGGCAAGGTGCGCGACCACCTGCCCGCCCTGATCCGGGCGGTTGAGCGCGAGGGTCGCAAGGTGGTCTGGTCCTGCGACCCGATGCACGGCAACACCATCAAGGCCGCCACCGGCTACAAGACCCGCCCCTTCGACCGGGTGCAGCAGGAGGTGCAGGAGTTCTTCACCGTCTGCAAGGAAGAGGGCGCGCATGCCGGCGGCGTGCATTTCGAGATGACCGGGCAGAACGTGACCGAATGCACCGGCGGCCTGCATGACGTGACCGAGGCCGATCTCGCGTCGCGCTACCACACCGCCTGCGACCCCCGCCTCAACGCCGCCCAGGCGCTGGAGCTGGCCTTCCTGCTGGCCGAGGAGCTGGAGAAGGACCGTCGCGAAGGCCAGACCGCCGAGCCGCTGGTCGCAGCCCTCCGCTGAGCCCTGCGCGGCGTCCCGCGCCCTCCCCGTTCAGGGGAGGGCGCGGGCGTCGTCGCGTCTTTCCCCGGCCCCTGATCCCCCGGACCCCACGCATGACCGCGCAGATCCTCGTCCTGACCTCCGCCGCCGATCTTCCGGATGAGCTGATCGCCGCCGTCTCGGCGCTGGCGGGCGGGCCCGCCCGGCGGCTGGGCGCGACCGCGGCCGACATGCCGTGCAAGCCCGAGGCGCTTGGCCCGATCCGGTCGAGGCTGGCGGGCGAGGCGGTGGACGCCAACCTGGTCCCAGTCCAAAACCGTGAAAAGCGTCTGCTGATCGCAGATATGGACAGCACCATCATCCCGGTGGAGTGCATCGACGAGATCGCCGACCTCGCCGGCGTCGGGCCCCGCGTGGCGGAGATCACTGAGCGCGCCATGCAGGGCGAGCTCGATTTCGAAGGCGCGCTGCGCGCCCGCGTGGCCCTGCTGCGCGATCTGCCGGTGGAGGCGCTCGACCGGGTCTGGGCCGAGCGGATCACGCTCAACCCCGGCGCCGAGCGTCTGGTCCGCACCATGGCCGCGCGCGGCGCGATGACCGCGCTCGTCTCCGGCGGCTTCACCTTCTTCGCCGACCGGGTGGCCAAGGCCGCGGGCTTCGCCTTCGCCCGCGCCAACACGCTGCTGATCGCGAACGGAAAACTGACCGGGGAGGTCGCCGCCCCCATTCTCGGGCGCGAGGCCAAGCTCGAGGCGCTCAATGCCCTGACCGCCGAGCGTGGGCTGACCGCCGCCGACGCCATCGCGGTCGGCGACGGGGCCAACGACCTTGCCATGGTCGAGGCGGCGGGGCTCGGCGTCGCCTATCGGGCGAAGCCGGCGCTCGCCGCGAAGGCCGACGCGGTGCTCGCCCATTCCGACCTGTGCGCGCTGTTGCACCTGCAGGGCATCGCCGACCCGGGTTTCGGGGCCTGAAACAAACGCTCCCGCCATCACGACGGCTCGTGATTGGACCGGGCGGACCTTCGGGTCTATCTTCCCCTCATCATCCGAAGGGGAGCGCGCATGATCTATCACCGCCGGCCGTCCTGGTTCCTGCCCGACAGCACCGCCACGCCCGAGGGGCTGTTCTGGAACCGCCGTCAGGCGCTGGCCGCGATGGGCTTCGGCGCCGTCTCCGCCGCCCTGCCCGGCCTGCCCGCCTCGGCGCGCGAGGCCGGGACGGAGTGGACGCCGAAGCCGCCGCTCGACCCCGCCTATGCCGATGCCGGCCGCCGGGTGACGCCGGAGAAAATCACCGGCGCCTACAACAACTTCTACGAATTCGGCTCCCACAAAGGCATCGCCCGCGCGGCGCAGGAGATGCCGACCGATCCGTGGACGCTGGAGATCGACGGCCTGGTCGAAAAACCCGGCAAGATCGGGCTTGAGGACCTGCTCGCCAAAATGCCGGTGCAGGAGCGGATCTATCGCCACCGCTGCGTCGAGGCCTGGTCGATGGTCGCGCCCTGGATCGGCTTTCCGCTGGCCGACCTGGTGACATTCGCCGCCCCGACCTCGGAGGCGAAATACGTCCGGTTCCAGACGCTGGCCGACGAGGACTCGATGCCCGGCCTGCGGCAATCCTGGTATCCCTGGCCCTACACCGAGGGCGTGACGATCGAAGAGGCGATGAACCCGCTGCCCTTCATGGTGGTCGGCGCCTACGGAAAAGTGCTGCCAAAGCAGTTCGGCGCCGCGATGCGCCTGCACCTGCCGTGGAAATACGGGTTCAAGTCGGCCAAATCCATCGTCAAGATCAGCTTCGTCGCCGAACGCCCGGTGGGTTACTGGGAAAAACTACAGGATTCCGAATATGGCTTCTGGGCCAATGTGAACCCCGAGGTGGCGCATCGGCGCTGGAGCCAGGCCGAGGAACGCGATCTCGCCACCGGCGACCAGATCCCGACCCAGCTGTTCAACGGCTATGGGGAGGAGGTCGCCGCGCTCTACGCCAGGATGGACGCCGGCGACCGGGACCTCTGGTTCTGAGCGAACCGCGCGTCGCGCTGCGCCAGCCGCGTCCGGATCCCGGGCGCGGTTTTTTTGCGCGCCTTTCAGAAAAAGCTTTTCTCACCGCAGTGCGGCATGGCCCCGCCGGGAGCCCGGACCCGCTGCGGAAACCCGGCGCCACAACCCCGCAGGCCTTGGCGCCACACCGATGAACCTCGCCCAATGACGCTCCCGGTTCGCGACTTGCTCCGCGAATTCATCGTCTTGCCGACGATCGGGCAAAAAAAAGCCGGACGCGAACGCCCGGCCAAGTCCAACAGGGAGGTGTGTTCGTCGCGAAAGCGCCACAGGGGCTGCATCGCTCCGTCCACATCCGGGGATATAGAGCCGCCCCTTTCACTGCGCAAGCGCAACAGGCGTCACAAACCGAATTGCAAAGGAGGTTTGCCTCAAACGCATGGCTTATGCGCCACACTGAACAACGGTCCCGAAACGCCTCTTAACGTTAGCCGAATCCCGCCCGGTCAGGTGGACAGCAGCCCGTCCCGCTCCAGCTCGCTCAGCACGAAGTCGCGGAACACCGCCACGCGCTTCGAGCGGCGCAGCTCGGTCGGATAGACGAAATAGACCGCCGTCGGCTCGGAATGAAGGTCCGGCGCGACCAGGACCAGATCGTCGCTCTCGCGCGCCAGATAATCCGGCAGCGCGCAGATCCCCAGGCCGCTGCGCGCCGCAGCGTAAAGGCCGAAATAGTTGTTCACCGTCACCCGCCGCCGCGCCTGCGAGAAATAGGGGCCGAGAAACAGCTCCCCCGCCGCCACCTGCGGCAGTCCCGGCGAATGGGCGACGAGGCGGTGCTTGGCCAGCTCCTCGGCCGTGGTGGGCGAGCCGTGCTTCTCCACATAGCTGCGCGAGGCGTAGAAGCGGATCACCACCGAAAACAGCTTGCGCCGGATCAGGTCGGCCTGGTTGGGCTCGCGCATCCGGATCGCCACGTCGGCCTCGCGCATCGGCAGGTCGAGCACGGTCTCGGTCAGGGTCATGTCGACCGACAGATCGGGATAGGCGTCGAACAGGCGTTCCAGCCGCGGGGTCAGCCACAGCGTGCCGAAGCCGATGGTCGCGGTGACCCGCAGCTCGCCGTAGACGTCGTCCTTGGCGTCGCGGATCCGGGCCGAGGCGCCGTCGAGCGTGCGGTTCATCTCCCGCGTCGCGGCGAAGAGCAGTTCCCCCTGCTCGGTCAGCAGCAGCCCGCGGGCGTGACGGTGGAAGAGCACCGCGCCCACCTCCTCCTCCAGCGCCCGGATCTGGCGGCTGACCGCCGATTGGCTCAGGTGCAGCGTCTCGCCGGCATGGGTCAGGCTTCCCGCGTCGGCGACCGCGTGAAAGATCCGCAGCTTGTCCCAGTCCATCAAGGCCGTCATCCGATTGCGATCCGGGCCGGGGCCCGGTGATTCAGGGGCGCCGACCGGCGTCGCGGCCGGTTCGGCGCGACTTGTCGGGAGGGTTTTAGCCCGGACGCCTCGCAGCGGTCAAAGTTCGGGTGTAGCTTACATGGAAACATCGCCTGCCGGAGACCTGCATGACATCCCCCGACCCCTTTTCGACCGCCCGTCGCCCGGGCCGGCCCTCGATCCCGCGCCCCGGACGCGACGGGACCGCGGCGAGGGGATCGGCCCGGGGGCGGCGCCGTATCGGGGGGGTGGCGCTGGCCGCGGCCCTGGCGCTGTCCGGGCTCGCGCCCGCCGGGCCGGCCTGGCTGCTCCCCGCGCCCGCCGCCGCGCAGCAGGGCCTCGATGCGCCGGTTCCCGCGCTCGAAGGCCGCTATGAGGGCATCGGGCCGGCGCGGGGGATGAGCGTCGAGATCGACGACGCAGGCCCCAATCCCCGCGGCGCCTTCCGCGATTCCAACGGGGTCGAGGCGACGTTTCAGGGCGGCTGGAAGCAGGGCGGGCTCGAGGCCGTGCTGGCCTTCCCCGAACGCCAGGTGTTCGTGCGCCTGACCCAGGCCGCGCTCGGCCTTCAGATGGCGGTGCTGCCGCTCGACGCCGAGGGCCAGCCGGTCCGCCGCGGGGCGCGGGTGCTGGCCTTCCTGCGCGAAGGCGTGACCGCGCCAGAGCAGCCGGCGCTCTACCAGGATCCGCCCAAGCGCGCGGGGCAGGAGCTCGACCCGGACGTGTTCCTCGCCTCCTACCAGTTCTGGCCGCCGGAGGGGGTGGCCAACGGCTACGACAACATCGGCGCCCGCTATCGCACCGTGTTCCGCCTGTTCCCGCAGCTGCATGCCGACATCCTGTGGAAGCTGTGCCGCGCCGACAGCCAGAAGGCGCTGCTGGCCGAGGCCCTTCGCGGCCAGGGCGCCGGCTGCGCCGACATCGACGCGGCGGTGGAGCGGATGCAGGGCAACGGCCGCTTCGGCGACTGGAAGCGGGCGGTTCAGGCCGAAATCGACGCGCTGATGCCGGCGGTGCAATGCGCGCGCGGCTACATCGTCAAGCGGGAGGTCTGCGGCCCCGCGTCGAAGCGGGTGTCCGAAGCGGCGGTGTCGCTGGAGACGCTGGGCACCCTGCTCACGCGCTGGCGCTGAGCCGGGCGCGGCCTCACGCCGACGCCGGACGGCCGCGAGGGCGCCCGGAGCGGCCGGTCCGGATCCCGCGCGCCGCGTCAGTTGTCGAAGGGCCGACGCGGCGCGAACACGGCGTCGAGGGCGCCGTCGTCTTCCGGCGCGGGCCGCGCGCGCGGAACCGGGTCCATGCGCAGGCGGGCGCGCAGCTCGTTCCCGCCGCCCCAGACCCGGGCCCAGTCGCGCAGGGGCATGATCGCCGCGACCAGCGCCTCCCCCTTCTCGGTCAGTCCGTATTCCATCCGCCGCGCGCCTTCGCGCACCGGCGACCGGGCCAGGATGTCGAACTCGGTCAGCTTGCGCAGACGATTGGACAGGATGTTGCGGGCGACCCCCAGCTCCCGGTGGAAGTCATCGAACCGGCTGACGCCCCGCTGGCAGGCGCAGACGATGAGCAGGCACCAGCGGTCGCCGATCTCGTCCGCCGCGAGCGCCAGGGGATCTTCCGCCAGCTGTTCGAAATGTCCGCCGATGTCGTCCGCCGCAGCCATGAGTTTCCCTCCGGTGCGGGACCGGGACGGCGCGGAACGGCCCATCCCCATGGTCTCGCTCAAAAACCTATTTCGATTGGGTTATACCAACTTTTTCCGGTGTCAACCAGTCGAATGCGCTTCCCTTTCCAGAATCCGGCGCAGCGCGGCGACGGTCGCCGCCGGCTCCGCGTGATGAATCATGTGCCCAACACCCTCGAAGACCTGGAGATTCGCGTTGGGCAGCAGACGCGACAGCGGCTCGGAATGCACCGACACGGCGACGATCTCGTCCGCGGATCCGTGCAGGATTTCCATCGGCTGACGAAGCTCCCGGTAGCGCTGGCTCTGCGCCTGCAACGCCGGGTCGAGATGCTGGATATCCTCGGTATTGGCGCGGAACGAGGCGGGGCGCAGGGTCAGCT
>NZ_JBSRTQ010000118.1:0-13598 GCF_055129145.1 Albimonas sp.
CACGGCCGAGGACTTGCCCCGACGCTGGTCGACTTCGATCTCGAAGCCGATCTTCTGGCCCTCGTCGAGGCCGTTCAGGCCCGAACGCTCGACCGCGGAAATGTGGACGAACACGTCGGCGCCGCCCTCATCGGGCGCGATGAAGCCGTAGCCCTTGGTGCCGTTGAACCACTTTACAGTACCCGTAGCCATCGAGATGTCTCCTTTATTCGGGTGAGCGCGCAGGCGAGCGGGTGGGGACGCCCGCTGCGAGGGGGAACGCGTCCGCGTCGCGCCGGGAGGCGCGGGCGGCGGTCGCGAAGGGGTGAAGGCGGGTGTCCGCAGCGACGCAGGCCCGTGCCGGAGCGTCCCTGAAGGGACGGTCGGCCCCCTCGACGGAAGCCCGGCGATGGGCCCGGAGACGGGCCCGACGGGGAAAACTTGCGTGGTCGCTATTAAGGCTCGGCTCCACAGCGTGCGGAGGGAGGTCTAGGCCGGCGACGCGGTAAGCCGCGATTGACTTCAAGGGGGGTCTTTCGTCCGTCGTCCGCGCTGCGTTGGCCCTTCCAGGCCGCAGGGACGACCAATTTCATCTCCCGCGCCTGGCGGCGCGGCTCTCGACCGGCGGACTGTCCGATGACGTCCGATGCAGCCAGCTGATCGCCCCGAGCCAACGCTCTTTCGGGGATCGTCGTCCATCTGGCCGGATTGCCGCATGGACGTGCGCTGCTTCGATATTCCTAATCATGTTCGGCGAACTCTGGCAAACGAATTCGCCAGGCTTGCGAGGCGTTCGTAGCTGAGTCGCGGGAATCGCTGGCGATTTATTTCGCATGCGTCCTAAGTTCGGGTGGCGAAACCCGCGTTCAGGGCCGTTTCGACGGGCGAAAGGGGCACGCGGGCGGCAGGGAGATTCGCCCCCCGCCCGTCGCGCCACCGGACCGGGCCGGGTCAGACCGGCTCAGGCCCGCGCCGCCTGGATCGCCGCCCAGACCCGCTGCGGGCTCGCCGGCATCTCGAAGCTCGCGACGCCGAGACCCGCCAGCGCGTCGCAGACTGCGTTCATGCCCGCCACCAGCCCGCCGACCGAGCCGGCCTCGCCCACGCCCTTCACCCCGAGCGGATTGATCGCGGTGGGCGAGCCTTCCGAAAATCCGCAGTCATAGGCGGGCATGTCGCCCGCCCGGGGCATCGCGTAGTCCATGAAGGTCGCCGACAGCAGCTGGCCCTCGGCGTCGGTGCGCACCGCCTCGCACAGCACCTGGCCCAGCGCCTGGGCGACGCCGCCATGGATCTGCCCCTCGGCCATCTGCGGAAACAGGACGTGGCCGATGTCCTCCACCGCCGCGTAGCGGTCGATGCGGGTGACGCCGGTCTCGGGGTCGATCTCCACCTCGCAGACATGGCAGCCGTTGGGGTAGGTGGCGTCAGAGGGTTTGAATTCGCCCGAGCCCTCCAGCGCCACGGCCCGGGCCTCGGCGGCCTTGGCGACGTCGGCGAGGGAGATCGCGCGGTCGGTGCCCGCCACCCGGAAGGCGCCGGCGGCGTATTCGAGATCGGCCTCGGCCACCTCCAGCTCCTTCGCCGCCACGGCGCGGGCCTTGTCGAGCGCCTTGCGGATGCCGTCCGCCACCGCGGGGGCGCCGGTGGTCATCGCGGCCGAGCCGCCCATGCCCTTGCCGACCTCCATCGCCGCGGTGTCGCCCTGCACGTAGTCGATCAGGCCTTCGTCGATGCCCAGCTCGGCGGCGGCGAAGGCGGCGATCGCCGTCTCCAGCCCCTGCCCGGCCGACATCACGCCGGCGACGACCTTCACGCGGCCGTCGGCGCCGATGGCGATGCGGGAATAGTCGGAGCCGGCGTTGCCGAACGGGCCGCCCGCCACTTCGATGCAGTTGACGACGCCGAGGCCGCGGATGAGGCCGCGGGCCTCCGTGGCGGCCTTGCGGGCGGGGTAGCCGGCGAGGTCGGCGCGGGCGGCGGCCTCGTCCATCACCCTGGCGAAATCGCCGCTGTCATAGGTGAAGATGAAGCCGGTGTCGTAGGGGATCCTTTCGGCGGGGATCAGGTTGGCGCGGCGCAGCTCCACCGGGTCCATCCCCAGCTCGCGGGCGGCGACGTCGATCACCTGCTCGATGGCGAAGGTCGCCTCGGGGCGGCCGGCGCCGCGATAGGGGGCGGTGGGGGTGGAGTGGGAGAAGACGCCCACCGCCTCGCCGGCCGTTTCGGGGATCACGTAGACCCCCGAGACGCCGCCGAAGTTGAGGATGCCGACCAGCGAGCGACCCGAGGCGTAGGCCCCTATGCCAATGGTCAGCCGCACGCGCAGGGCGGTGAACTTGCCGGCGGCGTCCAGACCAAGCTCCGCGGTCGCGGTCATGTCGCGGCCGGGCTCGTCGGTCAGCATCGCCTCGGTCCGGTCGGCGGTCCAGCGGACCGGCGCACCCAGCTTGCGGGCGGCCCAGAACACCAGCACCTCTTCGCGCAGCGGCCCGGACTTCATGCCGAAGGAGCCGCCGACATCGGGGCCGACCACATGCACATGCTCCGCCGCCACGCCGAGCACCGCAGTCAGCGCGCCGCGCATGGCCGGCGCGTTCTGGATCGAGGCGTAGAGGGTGGTCGTGGTCGGGCCGGGGATCGCCAGCGCGCTCCTCGGCTCCATCGGCACGGCGGCGACGCGGGTGACGTGGCGGTGGATGCGCGCGACGTGGTGGGAGCCGGCGAGGGTCTCGCCCACCGCATCCCAGTCGCCCTTGTTCCACACATAGGCGATGTTGCCCGGGTGGTCGTCCCAGACCAGGGGCGCATCGGGTTCCTGGGCCGCGGCGCCATCGGGGGCGGCGGGGCGTTCGTCATAGTCGACCGCGATGACTTCGGCGGCGTCGAGCGCCTGCGACCGGCTCTTCGCCACCACCATCGCCACCGCCTCGCCCACGAAGCGGATGCGGTCGATGGCGAGGAACGGGCGCGGCGACTGGATCCAGGCCCCGCCATCCTTGCGGGGCAGCTTGAAGGGGGCGGCGAAGGGGGCGATCCCGTCGGCCTCCAGATCCTCGTGGGTGTAGATCGCCACCACGCCCGGCATATCGCGCGCCTCCGACACGTCCAGCCCCGACACCCCGGCCGATGCCATCGGCGCGCGCAGGAACACCGCGTGCAGCGCCCCTTCGGCGGCGATGTCGGAGGTGTAGCGCCCCCGGCCGGTGGTGAAGCGCAGGTCTTCGTGGCGGCCGCGGCGGGGGGAGTCGGTCATGGGGCAGCTCTCGCGATGGAAGCGCCGCCCCGACCGGGCGCGGGAGCACAGGGTTCAGGGCGGCGGAAAGGTTGGGCGGAGGCGCAGGCAACGCCGCGTGGAACCGGGGTGATCGTAAGGTTGGCGCATGAAACCGCGGATCAGAAGGCGAAGTCCAGAATTTCCTCGACATCGGCCGGGCCGGCGATGGGGCGGGGGTTCTTGGCGAGCGGCGGATAGCCGAGCGCGAGCTCGGCGAGGCGGGGGAGGTCTTCGCGCTTGAGGCCCGCATCGCGCAGCGTGGCGGGAACGCCGAGACGGGCGACCAGCTCGGCCATCAGCTCCCAGGCGGGCCTTGTCTCGTCGCCCAGCGCCCGGGCGAGGGCCAGCTGGCGGACGGCGTTGACCTCCGAATTCCAGCGCAGCACGGCGGGGAGCATGATGCAGGACGTATGGCCATGCGGCACGCCGAAGCCCGCGCCGAGCGCGTAGCCGATGCCATGGCTCGCGCCCGACCCCGCGCCGCCGTTCAGCGCCGAAATCGCCTGCCACATGCCGAACTGCCCGGCCTGGCGGGGGCCGAGATCGTCGGGCGCGGCGAGGATCGCGGGCAAGGCCGACGCCAGCGCCGCCGCCGCGCCCAGCGCGAAGAGGTCGGTCATCGGATTGGCGGTGGGGGAGCAATACGCCTCCGCCGCGTGATCCATCGCCCGCATGCCGGTGGAGAGCAGCAGGTCCATCGGGGTCGGCCGCGTCGCCTCGGGGTCCAGCACCACGGCGCGGGGGACGAGCGCGGGGGAGTTGTAGCCGGTCTTCGCCCCCTTCTCGACATTGGTGATGCCGGCGATGGGGGTGAATTCGGCGGCCGAAAGCGTGGTCGACACCGCGATGGCCCGGATCCCGCCGACGGGCGAGGACGCGCCATGGCCGGCGAAGGGGGCGCCCTGCTCGCGCAGCGCCTCGACGCTGTCGATGCCGAGCCAGAGGCACATCTGCACCGCCTTGGTGGCGTCGATGACCGAGCCGCCGCCGACCGGGATCAGCACGTCCGCCCCCGCGGCGCGGGCGGCGTTGGCCACCGCGACCACGTCGGCCTCGGGGCTGTGGGAGCGGATGTGGCCGTGCACGCCGACGCAGGCGTCGCCGAGGCCCGCGATGATCTTCGCGAGCGGCCCGTCGGGACCGCCGCGGGCGAGCGAGGCGGTGGAGGTCACGAAGGCGCGGGTCAGCCCTTCGCGCGCCATCTCCGCGCGCACCGCGTCGGCGGCGGGGAGGCCGAAAATCACCCGCTCCTGGGGGTGGATGCGGAAATGTCCGGTTGCGATCTCGGGCGCAGTCATCACCATGGCCTCTTCATCTGGGTTCGGAACGGCGGGGGCGGCGGCGTCATGGGCATTGGAACGCGGAAAATCTTCCGAAGGGAAGGTTTTGACGCGGGAAGCGGACGCGGAGGCCGCCGCTTCCACGCATATGGGCGATTCGGGCTCCGCGCTTGCGTGGCGGCCGGATCGGGCGCGACGCAAGCGCGGGGCCCGGCGGCATGAGCCGCGCCGCCCCGCCCCCGTCCGGCGCGCCGCCTGCGACGACGCCGACGCCGCGCCGTTCGCCGAAAGGCGACCGGCGGCGCAAGGAGCTGGTGGGCATCGCCACAAGGCTCTTCGCGGAGAAGGGTTTCGACAAGACCTCGCTGCAGGACATCGCCGACGAGGCGTCCCTGACCAAGGCGGCGGTCTACTACCACTTCCCCGACAAGGCGCGGCTCTATGAGGCCGTCGTGGTCTCGCGCCTGGCCGACAATTACGCGCAGGTGCTGGCCTCGGTCGATCTCGCCGACGCGCCGCTCGACAAGCTGGAGGCGTTCGTGCGCACCTCCGCCCGCCGGATCGACGAGGACCGGGCCGGCTGGGTCGCCTCGTCGTCGATCTACCGGGTGCTGGGGCCGCAGGACCTCGCGCCCGCGATCCGGGCCGGGCGCGACCGGCTGGAGCGGCTGCTGCGCGAGATCATCGAGACGGCGATCAAGGCCGGCGACCTGCGCGAGGTCGACCCCGCCATGCTGGGCCGGCTGATCTACGCCTCGCTCAACCACATCCCCCGCTGGCATTCCCCCGAAGGCCGGCTGACGGCGGAGATGGTGGCGATGCAATATCTCGACATGGTGATCGAGGGCGTGCGGATCCGCTGACCCCCCGCGGCCGGGCGCCGCGGCCCCCTAAACTTGCCGAGACGTAGAAACCCCGTCATCGTCGTTTCCGCAGCCCGGCGCCCGCGCCGAGCCGACCCGAATGCGCGACCCGCGCCCCCCCTCTTGACGGATGCGAGATGGACTGGCGCCGGTTCCAGATAGGCCCGCAGGAGATCCACACGGTCACTGCGCTGACGACCTTCGCCATCGGCTGCGCGGGCGGCGCGCTCGCCACCGTCGCGGGGGCGCCGCTGCCGATGCTGCTCGGCTCGGTGCTGGCGGTGGGGGTCGCGTCCTGGCTGGGGCTGCGGCCGGGCGGGCGGGATCCGGCGATGCCGATGGGGCTGCGGCTGTTCTTCGTGCCGATCATCGGGGTCTCCATCGGCAACGCCTTCACGCCCGCGATCTTCGCCGAGGCGCTCAACTGGTGGCCGACGCTGCTCGCGGCCTTCCTCTACATCCCGCTCGCCCACTATGTCGGCTATCGCAGCTATCGCATGATCGGCGGGCTCGACCCCTGCACCGCCTATTATTCGGCCGTGCCCGGCGGGCTGCTCGAGGTGATCATGATGGGGGACGAGGCCGGGGCCGACCGGCAGATGCTGACCGTCCTGCAGTTCATGCGGCTGATCCTGTGCATCATGCTGGTGCCGGTGGGGTTCCAGTTGTTCGAGGGGATGGCGGTGGGCTCGTCGGCCGGCGCGAGCATGGCCCGGCAGGGCGCTACGCTGGGGGCGGTCGACGTGGCGGTGCTGGCGGCGGCCGGGGTGATCGGGTTCTTCGGAGGCCGGCGGCTGAACTTGCCCGCGGCGGTCATCACCGGGCCGATCCTGGTATCGGGTCTCGTGCATCTGGTCGGGCTGACCGACGCGGCGCCGCCGGGCTGGTCGATCCAGCTGACCCAGCTGATCATCGGAACCACGCTCGGCACCCGCTTCGTGGGGGTGAAGTCGCGGCTGCTGGTCAAGGCGCTGCGGCTCGCCTTCGTCAACATCATCTTCACGCTGAGCCTCGCCATCGGGGCGGCGCTGCTGCTGGCGGGCTCGGTCGGCGAGATCCCCGAGGCGGTGGTGCTGGCCTTCGCGCCGGGCGGACTGGCCGAGATGTCGCTGATCGCGGTGTCGCTGCATATCTCGGTGATCTACGTGACCGCGCATCACATCCTGCGGATCATCCTGTCGGTGGCGGTGGCGAAGATCTTCGCGGGGCGGATCCCCCCGGGGCCGAACCTGCCGAAGGGCGCGGCCTGAGGGGGGGGCGGCGCGCGGTCGGTCTGCCCCCACCGATGCGGAGACCGCGCCGGCCATCGCCTTCCATCTGGCGAAGGGTCTCGAGCAGGCGGGCGATCCCCATTTCCGCATCGGGAACGTGGACGACCTGGACGACGTCCACGCCTGTCGGCCGGACCGATCCGCGCTCACACCCGCTTGAACACCGGCGGGCGCTTTTCGACGAAGGCGCGGAACCCCTCCTTTGCGGTCCTCGGAATTCACCATGATGGAGGCGGCGTAGCGCTCGTAGGCCGGCGTCGATGCCGACCTGCATCCCGGCATTCATGGCCTGCTTGGCGAAGGCGACGACGACGGCGAGCGGCGGTTGCGCGGCGATGCGTTTCGCCGGCGCCATCGCCGCGGGGCGCAGCTCGGCGAGGGACACGACCTTCGACACCAGGCCAAGCCGCAGGGCCTCGCCCGCGTCGAGCATGACGGAGGTGCAGGCCCGTTCCTTCGCCCGCGCCTCGCCCACCAGCCGGGTCAGCCGCTGGGCGCCGCCGGCGGCGGGGATGGCGTCGAGGCGGACCTCGGCGAGGCCCATCCGGGCATGGTCGGCGGCGTAGCGGATATCGGCGCACATCGCGATTTCGCGGCCCCCGCCCAGCGCCACGCCTTTGATCGCGGCGATCACCGGACGCTCGAAGGTCTCGATCCGGCGAACAGGTCATGCGTGTGTTGCTGGGCGACGAAATAGTCGAAGGCGGTGATCTGGCGGCCGTCCCACTCCTTGATATCCGCCCCGGCGCAGAACGCCTTGTCGCCGACGCCGGCCAGGTCCTCGGCGGTCAGGCCGCTTTCGCGTTTCAGGGTCCGGCAGAGAAGGGCGGATCTGGCCAGGGGGATATGGGCGGCGTCGGACAGGCGGTTGATCCCCTCCTTCGCCACCGCGCGCTTCTGGTCGCCGTGCTTGTCGACGCCGGGCGCCAGCGAAACATCCACCCGCCCCGACGCCACCTCGAGACAAGCGTCCGCGAAGGCGAAGGCGCCCGAGGCCGACGCGTTCTCCACCTGCTGCACCGCGAGCCCGGTGGACCCGATATGGCGGAAGAGCACGCGGCGGGCAGCCATAGGGCGTGGGCGGAAAGCCGAGCCCGTCGCAGGCGGCGCAGCGCGAGGCGCGAAGTTCGAATGTCGTCCCCCCGTGGGCCAGCGCGCAGAGGTCGGGTTTCTCAAGCTCCCTGGGCCGGCGCCTCCCTGTGGCGTTTCACATTTTTTACTCAAGCGTAGATTTCAAGGCGACGGACGAAATCCATTTGAGTATTGGTTCAGGGCCATTTTTCAGATTCATTGAACGATGAGCAATATTCGAACGCGGCAAGGAGAACCCCTCATGGATCTCCGAATCGAGGGCAAGGTGGTGGCGATCACCGGCGGCGGCGGGGCCATCGGCTCGGCCACCGGGCGGCTCTTCGCGGCGGAGGGGGCCCGCGTCGCGCTGCTCGACCTCAACCGCGAAGCGGCGGAGGCGGCGGCGGCGGAGATCGCGGCGGCGGGCGGAATCGCCATCGGGCTCGCGGTCGACATCCTCGACAAGGTCGCGGTCGGCGCGGCGATGGCGCAGGCTGAGGACGCGCTCGGCCCCATCGACGTGCTGGTCGACAATGCGGGCTTCTCGCGCGACAGGTATCTCACGAAGATGGAGGAGGACGACTGGGACATCGTCCACGGCGTGGTGCTGAAGGGCAGGTTCCATTGCTGCCGGGCGGCGCTGCCGGGGATGATGGCGCGGCGCCGGGGCCGGATCGTGAACATCGCCTCGATGGCTATCTGAGCAATGCGGGGCAGACCAACTATTCGCCCGCCAAGGCCGGGCTCGTGGGCCTGACCGCGGCGCTGGCGCGGGAAGCGGGCGGGTTCGACATCACCGTCAACGCCGTGGCCCCGGGGCTGGTGGCCACGCCGCGTCTGCGCGCCCGCAAGGATTTCGAGACGCTGGAGGCGCGGTCGAAAGCCCTCACCCCCCTGCCCCGGCTGCCGGAACCGGACGACATCGCCAAGGCGGTGCTGTTCCATGCCTCATCGCTGTCCGATTTCGTCTCGGCGCAGGCGATGCACGTGTCGGGCGGGCGCTGAGGCAGGGCGCGATTTTCGAAGCCTCCCCGGCGGAGCGCGCCACCTGGGGCGCGGTGGCGGGGATGCCGGCGGCGGAGAGCTCGGCCTTGCCCTCGGCCTCGGACAGCGTGGCGGTCGCCTCCGCCCCCGGCCTCTGGCCCGCGGTCAGCAGGGCGGGGATCCAGCCGGGATCGGCGCTCGCCCGCCACGCCCCATGATTCACCCAGCGCCGGACCGCCTTGGCCATGTTGCGCAGGGAGCGGAGGGGGTGAGGCCGGCGTCCGAAAAGACCTGGCAGCCCTCGCCCAGCCGGTCGGACATCCAGATCGGGCAGAGCGGCGTGTCGGTCTTCGCCTGCGCCGCCACCATCGGCCGGGCGGCGTTCGCGGTGAAGTCGCCGCAATCCATCGGGATCGGCAGCAGCATCAGGCCCACATTCGGGTCCTGCGCCACGCGGAGAAGGCGGAGGGATCGGAGATCGTCACCGAAGTCGTGTCGACCGGGTTCCCGAAGGCGGCGTAGTCTGGGAGCACGGCGCGGATGGCGCGGATGGCGCGGTCGGTCTCGGGCGCGAAGGTCGCCAATTCCAGCCCCGCCGCCCCCACATGGTCGGCGCAGAGCGACGCGGCGCCGCCGGACGAGGCGAAGACCGCGATCTTCTCCACCCCGTCGGGATCTTCCGGGCGAGGAGGGCGGCCATGTCGATGACTTCGTCGAGGTCGTCGACCTCAATCACCCCGAACTGGCGCAGGACGGCGGAATTGACCTCGGCCGAGCCGGTGATCGAGGCGATGTGCGAGGCCGCCGCCCGCGCCCCGCATTCCGAGCGGCCGACCGTCACGCCCACCACCGGCTTGCCCATGCGGGCGGCATGGGCCACGGCGGCGGCGAAGCGGGGGCCGTCCTTGATGCCCTCGATCAGCGTGGCGATGACGCGGACGCCAGGGTCGCCGGCCATTTGGTGGATGAAATCGGCGACCTGGAGGTCGGATTCGTTGCCCGAGAAGGACCACATGGCGATCCCCGCGCCGCGGTCCATCCCCCGCATCATGTTGCGTCCCCCCCCGCCCTGCGTCGCGAGCCCGATGGGGCCGGCGCGCAGGTCGTGGCGATAGGCGTGCGAGAAGGTCATGCCGATGCGGGCGTTGATGTTGACCAGCCCGGGGCAGTTGGGGCCATAAAGGCGGATTCCGGTTTCGCGCGCGATTTCGACCAGTCCGGTCTCCATCGCGCGTCCGGCATCGTCGGCCTCCGAAAAGCCCGAGGTCAGGATCACCGCGAAGGGCACGCCGCGCGCGCCTGCCTGGCGCACCGCCTCCGCCACGCCGGGGGCGGGGATCACGATCATCGCCCCCGGCGTCGCGGACAGCGAGGCGATGTCGGGGTGACAGGGCAGCCCGCGGATCTCGTCCTTGCTCGGGTTGACCAGATGCAGGTCCCCCTGGAAATCCGAATGATCCAGCAGGTTCGCGAGCATGTGCGCACCGATGGAATTCTCCCGGTCCGACGCGCCGACGAGGACGATGGAGGCGGGAGCGAAGAGGCGGGTCAGGTCCTGGAACGGATAGGTCATCGAGCGGGTCTCCTCCGCCGCGGCGGGGCTGGCGGGAAGCGGTCAGGAGATGGCGTTGATCCCGAGGATCTCGCGGCCCGCGATCAGGGTCTGGATCTCCGACGTGCCCTCGGGGATCATGCCGCCGCGGCTGTCGCGGAAGATGCGCCCGATCGGGTCGCCGACCGCGTAGCCGAGCCCGCCATGGACCTGCAGCGCGATGTCGGCGACCTCGAAGGCCGCGCCCGTGGCGTAGAGCTTTGCGATCGAGCAATCCTCGCGCGCCTCAAGCCCGCGGTCGAGCGCGGCGGCGTCGGGTCAGGAATGCGCGCGGGCGGCCTTCACCCGGATGGTCATGTCGACGATGTGCATTTGGACCAGTTGGAAGGACCCGATGGGCTTTGCGAACTGTTTTCGCGTCTTCGCGTGGTCGATGGAGAGGTCCAGCGCCGACTGCGCCGCGCCGACCGCGCCCATCGCGATGTTGACCCGGGCGGCGTTGAGGCCGGCGAGCGCGCCCGCAAGCGCGCGGCCCTCGGGCCCCAGACGGTTTTCGGCAGGCACGATCACGTC
This sequence comes from Albimonas sp., assembly GCF_055129145.1. Lineage (NCBI taxonomy): Bacteria > Pseudomonadati > Pseudomonadota > Alphaproteobacteria > Rhodobacterales > Paracoccaceae > Albimonas > Albimonas sp. Next base: position 10,851 of record NZ_JBSRTQ010000118.1, read on the forward strand.
GTCGAAGGACAACTCCGCCGTGCCGGTGCAGCGCAGCACCATCTCCTCCACCGGCCGGGCCGAATAGCCTTTCATCGCGCGCTCGACGATGAAAGTCGAAAGCTTGCCGTCCTCGCAATCCGGCGAGCCGATCACCCGCGCCACGACCTGCGCGATGCCGGCGTTCGCCCCGTTGGCGATCCACAGCTTGCGGCCCGACAGCACGTCGTGGTCTCCCTTCCATACCGCGCGCGTCTCGACCCCTCGGACGTTGGAGCCGATGTCGGGTCCCGGCAAACCGGTGCAGACCTTCAGCCGGTTGGCGAGGATCGGCTTCAGCCAGCGGTCCTTCTGCTCCGCCGTGCCGTGGGTGGAGAGCTTCTGGATGGCGCCGTTGGTGATGTTGAGGATCGTGCGCAGGCTGCCTCAGCAATAGCCCGCCCGCTCCATCAGCATCCCCCAGGTGGCGCAAGGCAGGTCGTGGCCGCCGTAGGCCCCGGGGATGCGGCCGCCGAGATAGCCGAACGGCGCGAGCGCTCCGAGGATCTCGAAGGGGAAGGTCTTGGCGGCCTCGTGGGCGTCGATCAGGGGCGTGACGTTCCGGGCCGGCCAGCGACGCACCTGATCGTCGAGGAGCGCCTGCGCCTCGTCCAGAAACACCTTCATGAATCCGTCCCGATCCGCGCCTCGACGCGCACTTTCGAACGATCGGAACAAGTTTCCACTCCTCGACCAACAACCCCGGGTCGCCCCGAAACGAAACCGGCCCGGCGGAGGGATCCGCCGGGCCGGTTGGTCATGCCGCGCGTCGCCCCTACGGGAAGAACAGGGTCGGCAGGAACAGCGCGATCTGCGGGAACAGCACGATCAGGAACAGACCCAGCAAGGTGACCAGCACATAGGGAATGACCGAGATGTAGATGTCGCCCATGGTGACCTCCGGCGGCGCCACCCCCTTCAGATAGAACAGGTTGAAGCCGAAGGGCGGGGTCATGTAGCCGACCTCCATCATGATCACGAACAGGATGCCGAACCAGATCGGATCGAACCCGTTCGCCGCCACGATGGGCAGGAACACCGGCAGCGTGATCAGCATGATCCCGACCGGATCGAGCACCATGCCCAGGAAGAACAGCACCATCATCATGAAGGCGAGCCCGCCCCACTTGCCGCCGGGGATCAGCTCGACCACGCCCGAGATCAGCTCGGCCGCGCCCAGCGCCGTGTAGGCGGTGGAGAAGCCGTGCGCCGCGAACAGGATCCACATGATCATCGCGGTCAGCCGCAGGGTGGAGACCGCGGATTCCTTGATGTTCTGATAGGTCAGCTGACGGTTCACCGCCGAGGCGATGAGCGCGCCGAAGACGCCGATGGCCGCGGCCTCGGTCGGCGTGGCGAAGCCGCCGAAGATCGAGCCGAGCACGATGAACACGATGAACAACGGCAGCAGCACCGCCGACAGCGCCCGCAGCTTCGCGCCCCAGTCGCCGCGCTCCTCCTTCGGCAGGGCCGGGCCCATGGAGGGCTGGATGGCGCAGCGGATCAGGATGTAGACCGAGACCAGCACGAACAGCAGGATCCCCGGCCCGATGCCCGCGGCGAAGAGCTTGCCGACCGAGACCTCGGTCAGCAGGGCGTAGAGCACCATGAGGATGGACGGCGGAATGAGGATGCCCCAGCCGCCGCCGGCGTTGATCGCGCCGAGCGCCATCTTCGAGTCATAGCCGCGTTCCAGCATCCGCGGCAGGGCGATGGTGCCCATGGTGACCACCGCGGCGCCGGAGATGCCCGACATCGCCGCGAAGATCGCGCAGATCGCCACGGTGCCGATGGCGAGACCGCCGCGCAGGCCGCCCCACCACAGATGCATCATGTTGTAGAGATCCTTGGCGACCCCGGATTTCTCCAGCAGGAACGCCATGAACACGTAGAGCGGGATGGCGACCAGGGTGAAGTTGGTCATGTTGTCCCACATCTTCGACGCGATGATGTAGAACCCGACCTCGCCCATTTCGAAGTAGAGGAAGATGACCGAGACGCCGCCGAGGACGAAGGTCAGCGGCGCGCCGAGCATCAAAAACAGCAGCAGCGAGCCGAAGAACAGGAGGGTGAGGATCTCGACGCTCATCAGTGGCCGCCTCCATCGGAGACTTTCGCTCCGTACACGTCTTCAGGCACAGGCAGGCCCATGATGGTCCGGATATCGGCGACCAGGCGCACGACGCCCTGGGCCAGCAGCAGCGACGCCGCGATCGGGATGAACAGCTTCACCGGCCACAGCACGGGTTTCCACACGGAGTTCGACCGCTCGATCCGGTGCGGCCGCATCTGCGGCCAGTCGATGGCGTCGAGGAACAGGCCGACCGATTGCCAGAGCAGGACGATCACGAACAGGAAGAACAGGAACGAGGTCGCGACATCGACTGTGGCCTTCTTCTTCGGGTTGAACCGGCCGTAGATGATGTCGACGTTGACGTGCCCGCGCTCGGCCAGCAGGAAGCCGCCGGCGAGAATGCCATAGACGCCGAACACGAGCTGCGCGAGCTCGGACGACCAGGACAGGGGACGCCCGGCGACGTAGCGCATGACCACGTCGCAGAGCAGAAGCAGGAACAGCGGCACCACGATCCACGCGGTGAACTTGCCGATCCCCCGGTTGATGCGTGTGACGGTTCTGGCGAATGCGGTGAACATTCATCCCTCGACTGACAGGGCGCAGGCGCCCGCGAAGGGGCCGCGCCGGAAGGCGGGTCGCGCCCCTTGGGAGAG
>NZ_JBSRTQ010000119.1:0-13567 GCF_055129145.1 Albimonas sp.
TGCTCGGCGCGGGCGCGGCCGCCGTCACCGGCGGATCGGTCGGCACCGGCGCCGTCATCGGCGGCGCGGCCGGCGCCGCAACCGGCGCGCTCACTTCCAAGAAACAGATCAGCCTGGACTGACCGCGGCTTTCGTCGCGACGCCGCGCGCGGAGATTTCCGCGCGCGCACCATGGCCGATCCGCATACGACCGCCCGCCGCGCCCCGTGCGCGGCGGGCCTTCGCGCATTCGCGGCCCTGATCCGGGCCGCTCAGGAGGGGCCATGTTCAAGAAGATCCTGATCGCCAACCGGGGCGAGATCGCCTGCCGCGTCATCAAGACCGCGCGCAAGATGGGCATCAAGACCGTGGCGGTCTACTCGGACGCCGACAAGAACGCGCTGCATGTGCGCATGGCGGACGAGGCCATCCATATCGGTCCGCCGCCGGCCAACCAGTCTTATATCGTGATGGACAAGATCCTGGATGCGATCAAGCAGTCGGGGGCCGAGGCGGTGCATCCGGGCTACGGGTTCCTGTCCGAGAACCCGGTCTTCGCGAAGAAGCTCGAGGATCTGGGCGTCGCCTTCATCGGGCCGCCGGCGTCGGCCATCGAGGCGATGGGCGACAAGATCACCTCCAAGAAGCTCGCCAAGGAGGCCGGGGTGTCCACCGTTCCCGGCTATATGGGGCTGATCGAGGACGCGGACGACGCGGTCAAGATCTCCAACGAGGTCGGCTATCCGGTGATGATCAAGGCCTCCGCCGGCGGCGGCGGCAAGGGCATGCGCATCGCCTGGAACGACCAGGAGGCGCGCGAGGGCTTCCAGTCTTCCAAGAACGAGGCGAAGAGCTCCTTCGGCGACGACCGGATCTTCATCGAGAAATTCGTAACCCAGCCGCGCCATATCGAAATCCAGGTGCTGGGCGACAAGCATGGCGAATGCCTGTGGCTCAATGAGCGGGAATGCTCGATCCAGCGCCGCAACCAGAAGGTGATCGAGGAGGCGCCGTCGCCGTTCCTCGACCCCGAGACCCGCAAGGCGATGGGCGAGCAGTCGGTGGCGCTCGCCAAGGCGGTGAATTACTCGTCCGCCGGCACGGTGGAGTTCATCGTCGACGGGGACCGGAATTTCTACTTCCTGGAGATGAACACCCGCCTGCAGGTCGAGCATCCGGTGACCGAGCTGATCACCGGAATCGACCTGGTGGAGCAGATGATCCGGGTCGCCTACGGCGAGAAGCTGTCGATGACCCAGGACGATATCGGCATCAACGGCTGGGCGATCGAGAGCCGGCTTTACGCCGAGGATCCGTATCGCAACTTCCTGCCTTCCATCGGCCGGTTGTCGCGCTATCGCCCGCCCGAAGAGGTGTCGACGCCCACCCATGTCGTGCGCAACGACACCGGGGTCTACGAGGGCGGCGAAATCTCGATGTATTATGACCCGATGATCGCGAAGCTCTGCTCCTGGGGGCCGGACCGGGCGACGGCGCTTGAGGTGATGCGCAATGCGCTCGACGGGTTCGAGGTCGAGGGGATCGGCCACAACCTGCCGTTCTGCGCGGCGGTGATGGACCATCCGCGGTTCATCTCGGGCGACATCTCCACCGCCTTCATCGAGGAGGAGTTTCCCGACGGCTTCGACGGGGTCACGCTGGGCAAGCCGGCGCTGAAGCGGCTGGCGGCGGCGGCGGCGGCGATGAACATGATCGTCGAGGGGCGCGCGGCCCGGATTTCGGGCGCGATGCGCAACCACACGCGGCGGCTGGACCCGAACTGGGTGGTGCTGATCGGCGGCGAGAGCTTTGAGACGGTCGTCTCAGAGGGTCAGGGCGGCTGGGACGTGAGCCTGGAGGGCGAGGCCTGGCGGGTCGAGACCGACTGGACGCCGGGGCAGTCGCTGGCCCGCGCCACCGTCGGGGGCGAGCCGATCGTGGCCAAGATCGGGCTCGGGACCGGGGGCGCGCGGGTGCGCTATCGCGGGGCCGACCTGAAGGTGCAGGTGTTCACGCCGCGGCAGGCGGAGTTGGCCGCGATGATGCCGGTGAAGATGCCGCCGGATACGTCGAAGATGCTGCTGTGCCCGATGCCGGGGCTGGTGGTCTCGGTCGACGTGGCCGAGGGCGACGAGGTGCAGGAGGGCCAGGTGCTCTGCGTCGTCGAGGCGATGAAGATGGAGAACGTCCTGCGCGCCGAAAAGAAGGCCGTGGTGACCAAGGTCAATGCGGCGGCGGGCGCGAGCCTGATGGTCGACGACGTGATCATGGAGTTCGAGTAAGCCATGGCCGCGACCGGACCGCGCAGGGGTGGGGCGGGGCCTTCGGGCCTCCTTCTCCCCCCGTGCGTTCCGGGCGGGCGAAGCCCGGCCGGCGACGGTCGGGTTGGAGGGGGCTACGGGCGCCCCGTTTCCTGCAGGCGGATCGGCAGGCGGTCGATCTGGCGGACCAGCTGCGCGCCGGAGACCGGCTGCGGGCTGCGGCGTTTCACCTGGCCGTCCTTGCCGATCAGCAGCAGGTTGAAATCATGGGGCCGGAACTTGCGGCGCAGCGCCGTGGTCTCGGACCGCGAGGGGCCGGGCTCGGTGTCGACGATCACCACCACGTCGCGTTCCTCGAGCGACGACCGCATGTTTTCGATCTCGCGCAGCTGGTGGACCAGCCGCGGGTCGCGATCGTTGTCGGCGAAGATGATGATCGGGCGCGACACCCACATGTATGGTTCCAGCGGATCGGCGTCGGGGTCGGTGACCGCGGCCGCCGGGGGCGCGGAATACGGCGTCCGCGTGGTGGGCGCGGTCTGCTCGACCGCGTCGGCGGCGGCGGCCAGCGACGCGGGCGCGAAGATCAGGCAGAGCGCGGCCAGCAGCAGCGGCGGCGCGCGGCGCAGGGCGCGGCGGGCGTCGGTCGTCTCGCGGTCGGCTCGTCGATCGATGCGCGTCATGTCCATCCCTGCTTTTCCGCTTTTCTTCGCGGCGATGGCCGAAAGGCCGCGCCGGGGGTGCATCTTAGCCTATCCCCGGCCGGCTTCCACCCGCCCCGAGGCCGCGGGGCCCTCCGGGCTCCGCACGTTTCCCGGAGCGGCGGCGGGAGGATCGAGTCCGGTCCCCGCTTCCGCGACCCGCAACCCTATCCGCAGGGGGGCGCCGGACCGCATGGTCGGCGCCCCCCTCCCGTCATCGCGACGTTCGCGCCCAGCGCGCGTCAAGGAGGGCTGACATGACCAAATCCGATATCGACGCCTGGAAGGCGCTCGCCGCGCGCGAGCTGAAGGGCAAGACCCCCGACGATCTGGTCTGGAAGACCATCGAGGGCATCGACGTGAAGCCGCTCTACACCGAGGCGGATGTGGCGGGGCTGGACCATCTGGGCACCATCCCCGGGGCCGAGCCCTTCGTGCGCGGCCCGCGCGCCACGATGTATGCGGGGCGGCCCTGGACCATCCGCCAGTATGCCGGGTTCTCGACCGCGGAGGAGTCGAACGCGTTCTACCGCCGGGCGCTCGCGGCCGGTCAGCAGGGCGTGTCGGTGGCCTTCGACCTGGCGACGCACCGGGGCTATGACTCCGACCATCCGCGGGTTGTCGGGGACGTGGGCAAGGCCGGGGTCGCCATCGATTCCGTCGCCGACATGAAGGTGCTGTTCGACGGGATTCCGCTTGAGAAAGTGTCCGTCTCGATGACCATGAACGGGGCGGTGATCCCCATTCTGGCGAACTTCATCGTGACGGGCGAGGAGCAGGGGGTCGACCGGAAACTCCTGTCGGGGACCATCCAGAACGACATCCTCAAGGAGTTCATGGTCCGCAACACCTACATCTATCCGCCCGAGCCTTCGATGCGGATCATCGCGGACATCATCGAATACACGTCCGCGGAAATGCCGAAGTTCAACTCGATCTCGATTTCCGGCTACCACATGCAGGAAGCCGGCGCGAACCTGGTGCAGGAGCTGGCCTTCACGCTGGCCGACGGCATGGAATACGTGCGCGCCGCGGTGTCCAAGGGCATGACGGTGGATCAGTTCGCCGGGCGCCTGTCGTTCTTCTTCGCCATCGGCATGAACTTCTTCATGGAGGCCGCCAAGCTTCGCGCCGCCCGCCTGCTGTGGTCGCGGATCATGACCGATTTCGGGGCGGAGAAGGCGGGCTCCAAGATGCTGCGCACCCATTGCCAGACCTCGGGCGTGTCGCTGGCCGAGCAGGACCCCTACAACAACGTCATCCGCACCGCCTATGAGGCGATGTCGGCGGCGCTGGGGGGGACGCAGAGCCTCCACACCAATGCGCTCGACGAGGCGATCGCGCTGCCGACCGATTTCTCGGCCCGCATCGCGCGCAACACGCAGCTGATCCTGCAGGAGGAGACGGGGATCACCCATGTCGTCGATCCGCTGGCGGGCTCCTATTACGTCGAGTCCCTCACCGCCGAGCTGGCGGAAAAGGCCTGGGCGCTGATCGAGGAGGTCGAGGCGATGGGCGGCATGACCAAGGCGGTCGCCTCGGGCATGCCCAAGCTGCGCATCGAGGAATCCGCCGCCAAGCGCCAGGCCGGCATCGACCGCGGCGAGGAAGTGATCGTCGGGGTCAACAAGTACCGGCTCGGCAAGGAGGATGAGCTTGACATCCTCAACATCGACAACGAGGCGGTGCTGGTCTCCCAGGTCGCGCGGCTCAAGCAGGTGCGCGACGCGCGCGACCAGGCGGCCTGCGACGCGGCGCTCGACGCGCTGTCGGCGGCGGCCGCGGACGGCTCGGGCAACCTGCTGGCGCTGGCGGTCGAGGCGGCGCGGGCGCGGGCCACGGTCGGGGAGATCTCGGACGCCATGGAAAAGAGCTTCGGACGGCATCGCGCCGAGGTGAAGACGTTGTCGGGCGTCTATGGCGCGGCCTATGAGGGCGACGCCGATTTCGCCGCGATCCAGAAGGACGTGGAGGATTTCGCGGAGGAGGAGGGCCGTCGTCCCCGCATGCTGGTGGTGAAGATGGGCCAGGACGGCCACGACCGCGGCGCCAAGGTGATCGCCACGGCCTTCGCCGACATCGGCTTCGACGTCGATGTGGGGCCGCTGTTCCAGACGCCGGAGGAGGCGGCCCAGGACGCCATCGACAACGACGTGCATGTGGTGGGCGTGTCGAGCCAGGCGGCGGGGCACAAGACGCTGGCGCCCAAGCTGATCGAGGCGCTGCGGGCGCGGGGCGCGGAGGATGTGCTGGTGATCTGCGGCGGCGTGATCCCGCATCAGGATTACGAGTTCCTCTACGGCGCCGGGGTGAAGGCGATCTTCGGGCCGGGGACGAATATTCCGGAGGCGGCGAAGAACATCCTGAGCCTGATCCGCGAAAGCCGCCGCCCCGACGCGGCGGAGTAAGGCGAGGCGGACGGAGCAAGCCATCGGTTCCCGCGCGGGCGCGACCCGCGCGGAAGGTCCAGCGGCGCGACGCAAGCGCGGCGGGCAGGGAGGACGCGCCAGGCGCGCCGGTCGAAGGATCGGCGCGCCTTTTCGGTTGTTTGGGCTGGCTCGGTCCCGAAGCGGTTTCGGCCCGACGCGGTTTCGGCCCGGCGACGTGCTGCGTCATCGCGGGCCGAGCCTCGGGGGGCAGGGGTGGGTAGGGTCGGCGCGGTTTCGGGATGCAGGGAGCAGGCACATGAAGGTTGCGGTCGTCGGCGCAGGCGGGATCGGGGGCTATCTGGCGGTGAGGCTGGCGGCGGCGGGGAATCCGGTTTCGGTGGTGGCGCGCGGCGCGCATCTCGACGCGATCCGCGCGGGGGGGCTGACGCTCGAGGAGAACGGGGGGAAGTCGACCACCGTGCAGGTTCCGGCCTCGGCCGATCCGGCGGAGCTCGCGCCCGCCGATCTGGTGATCTTCGGAGTGAAGGGCCATCAGCTCGACGCCGCGATGGAGATGGCGCGCCCGCTGATGGCGGCGGGGGGCGTGGCGCTGCCGATCCTCAACGGGGTGACCGCGACGGCCCGGCTGGAGGCGTTTTACGGGACGGGGCGGGCGCTGATCGGAACGGCCCAGGTCTCGGCCGAGATCGTGCGGCCGGGCGTCATCGGCAAGCTCGACAGCGAGACGGGCGTGGTGCTCGGCGACCGGGACGGGCGCCAGGACACGGAGCCCGCGGCAGGCGTGCGCGCGATGTTCCTCGCGGCCGGCGCGCCCGCGCCGGCGTCGGACGACGTGCGGGTCGATCTGTGGCGCAAGATGATCGCGTGGAACGGCAACGGCACGCTGACCGCCGCGGCGCGCTGCCATCTGGCCGAGATCCGGGCGCTGCCCGAGCTGCGCGCGCTCTACGAGGCGCTGGTGCATGAGGCGATGGCGGTGGCGGTGGCCTCGGGGGCGCCGGTGCCGGCCGACACGCCCGACCGGATCTTCGCGCGGTTCGAGGGAATGTCGGGGGCGATCCGCTCGTCCATGGCCGCGGATCTGGAGGCGGGGCGTGCGCTGGAGCTCGACCACATGACCGGGGCGGTGCTGCGCATGGGGCGCGAGCTGGGCGTGCCGGTCCCCGTGACGGCGGCGCTCTATGCGGTGCTGCGCCCGCATCGCGACGGGCGGGGTTGAGCGCAGGCGGGGGGCGGGGCCGCGGCGTTTCCGCGGGGGCGGGGGTATTGTGACGTCCGGCCTGGGGCGGCATGGTCGGCCGGCGGGGACGGTCCCGCGGGGACAGGCGGGAGCGGAACTCATGCGGTTCGCGACGGTGGCGACGGGGGCCGTGAACGGCTATCTCGCGGTGAAGCTGGCGGAGAGCGGGGGCGATGTCGCCTGCCTCGCCCGCGGGGCGCATCTGGCGGCGATCAAGGCCGACGGCCTGCGCCTGATCTCGGCGGGGGGCGAAAGCGTGGGCCGCCCGCGGGTCGCTTCGGACGATCCCGCGGCGCTCGGGCCGGTGGACGTGGTGCTGTTCGCGGTCAAGGCGCAGGACCTGGATGCCGCGGCGCCGCTGTGCCTGCCGCTGATGGGGCCGGACACCCTCGTCATTCCGTTCCTCAACGGGGTCGAGGCCTCGTCCCGGCTGGAGGCGCATCTGGGCGCGGGCCGGGTGCTGGAGGGGACCTGCGGGATCTCGGTGTTCCTGGGCGCGCCGGGGCGGATCGACATGGCGACCACCTTCGCCTGGTATCGCTTCGCGGAGCGGGACGGCGCCCGGTCGGCGCGCGCGCTGGCGGTGGCGGAGGCGATGACCGCGGCCGGGATCGACGCGGCCGTGCCGGAGGATATCCGCGTCGCCCTCTGGAAGAAGTTCATGATGCTGGCGACGCTCGCCGGGACCACGGCGGGGTCGCGCGGCACGGCGGGCGACATCCATGCGAGCCCGGCGCTCAGCGCGCTCGCCGCCCGGTCGGTGGCCGAAATCGGGGCGCTGGCGCGCGCCGAGGGCGTGGCGATCACCGAAGCCGACGAGGCCGCGACCGTCAAGCAGATCGCCGGATTGCCCGCGGCGATGCGCGCCTCGATGGCCAAGGATCTCGACGCCGGGCGCCCGATCGAGGTGGACTGGCTGTCGGGCGCGGTGGCGCGGATGTCCGCTTCCCACGGGCTCGATGCGCCCGCCCATGCCACGATGGCGGCGCTGCTGGCCCCGCATCGGCTCGGCCGCTGACGGACTGACTGCGTCAGGGCGGAATGGGGGCGCGCGCCGGGATCGGGCCGCGCGCGCGTCTTGACCCCGGGGCGGAAGCGGACCAAGGCTCGCCGCTGAAAAACCGGCGGTCCCCGCGCGCGACGGCGGGCGGGGCCGCCGCAACCCATAACCGGCCGGGGCACGGGCAGGGAGCCCCGCCGGCGCCCGGCCGAACCAGGGAGACAGGGCGATGAAGGACGAACGCCAGGACGCCGCGCGGCAGGCCGCGCTCGACTACCACGAGTTCCCGCGGCCGGGAAAGCTGGAGATCCGGGCGACCAAGCCCATGGCCAACCAGCGCGATCTGTCCCGCGCCTATTCTCCCGGCGTCGCCGATGCGTGCCTCGAGATCGAGAAGGACCCGACCACCGCGGCGCGCTACACGGCGCGCGCGAACCTGGTCGCCGTCATCACCAACGGCACCGCGGTGCTGGGGCTGGGGGATATCGGGGCCGCGGCCTCGAAGCCGGTGATGGAGGGCAAGGCGGTGCTCTTCAAGAAATTCGCCAACATCGATTGCTTCGACATCGAGGTGAACGAGCGCGACCCCGAGAAGCTGGCCGACATCGTCTGCGCGCTGGAGCCGACCTTCGGCGCGGTGAACCTCGAGGATATCGCGGCGCCCGACTGCTTCGTGGTCGAGGAGCTGTGCAAGGCCCGCATGAAGATCCCGGTCTTTCATGACGACCAGCACGGCACCGCCATCGTGGTCGGCGCGGCCGCCTACAACGCCATGCGGGTCGCGGGCAAGAAGTTCGAGGATATCCGGGTGGTGTCGATGGGCGGGGGGGCGGCGGGGATCGCCTGCCTCAACCTGCTGCTGACGCTGGGGGTGAAGCGGGAGAACGTCTGGCTGCTGGATCGCCACGGCCTGATCCATACCGGGCGGCGCGACAACATGGGTCCGCAGAAGGTCGCCTATATGCGGCCCGAGAGCGATGCGGCGGGGGGCACCGAGCTCGGCGACGTGATCGCGGGGGCGGATCTGTTCCTCGGCCTCTCCGCCGGCAACGTGATGACCGGCGAGATGGTGGCCAAGATGGCGGACACGCCGATCATTTTCGGGCTCGCCAACCCGACGCCGGAGATCATGCCCGAAATCGCGCGGGCGGCGAAGCCCGACGCGATCATCGCCACCGGGCGCTCGGACTACCCCAATCAGGTCAACAACGTCCTCTGCTTCCCCTTCATCTTCCGCGGCGCGCTGGATGTGGGCGCGACCACGATCAACGAGGAGATGAAGATCGCCTGCGTGCGGGCCATCGCGGACCTCGCGTTGCAGGCGTCGTCGGCCGAGGCGGCGGCGGCCTATCAGGGCGAGCGGCTGGTGTTCGGTCCCGAATACCTCATTCCGAAACCCTTCGACCCCCGGCTGCTGCCCGCCGTCGCCTCGGCCGTCGCCAAGGCCGCGATGGAGTCGGGCGTGGCGCTCAGGCCCATCGCCGATCTGGAGGCCTACCGGGCGGGGCTGGAGAGCACGCAGTTCCGCTCCTCGCTCATCATGCGGCCGGTCTTCGACGCGGCGCGGTCGGCGGCGCGGCGCATCGTCTTCGCCGAGGGCGAGGATGAGCGGGTGCTGCGCGCCGCCTACGGGATGCTGGAGGAGACCACCCACAAGCCGATCCTGATCGGACGCCCCGACGTGATCGAGAGCCGGCTGGAACGCTACGGCCTGCCGATCAAGGCCGGCCGCGACTTCGAAGTGGTGAACCCGCAGTCCGATCCCCGCTATCGCGACTACTGGGAGACCTATTTCCAGATCATGCAGCGGCGCGGCGTGACCCCGGACCTGGCCCGCGCGGTGATGCGCACGAACCTGACCGCCATCGCCTCGGTCATGGTGCGGCGGGGGGAGGCGGACAGCCTGATCTGCGGCACCTTCGGGCAGTATCTGTGGCATCTGAAATACGTGACCCAGCTGCTGGGGACCGACGGCTACCATCCGCTCGGCGCGCTGTCGCTGATGCTGCTGGAACGCGGGCTGGTGTTCATCGCCGACACCCAGGTTCATCCGGACCCGACGGCGGAGGAGATCGCCGAAATCACCATCGGCGCCGCCCGCCATGCGCGCCGTTTCGGGCTGACTCCGCAGGTGGCGCTGCTGTCGCATTCCCAGTTCGGCAACCTCGACACGCCGTCGGGGCGCAAGGTGCGGCGCGCGCTGGAGATCCTCGACAGCCAGCCCCGCGGCTTCGCCTATGAGGGCGAAATGCATGCGGACGCGGCGCTCGATCCCGAGATCCGCGACCGCATCTTCCCGCACAGCCGCATCCAGGGGGCGGCGAACATCCTGATCCTGCCCAACGCCGACGCGGCTTCGGGGATGCGCAACATCCTCAAGCTGATGTCGGGGGCGCTGGAGGTCGGGCCGATCCTGATGGGCATGGGCAACCGGGCGCATATCGTGACGCCGGCGATCACGGCGCGGGGCTTGCTGAACATCGCGGCGCTGGCCTCGACGCCGATCACCTCTTACGCCTGAGGGGCGCCGCCGCCCCGGGCTTGACCCGGATCAAGGCGGCGGGCCCGCGCCCCGGCCAAGGTGACGCTGCGGAATTGAAGGGGGCCGCGCGCGGCGAGCGCGGGATCGGCCCCGATGACGGGAGGAAGAAGCGCGATGGGCTATCGTGACGCCTACGACGCCTGGAAGACCGATCCGGACGGCTATTGGATGGAGGCCGCCAAGGCCATCGACTGGACCAGGCCGCCGACCAAGGCCCTGCACGGGAACGGCCCGGCCGGCAACGACTGGTTCGCCGACGGCGAGATGAACACCTGCTTCAACGCCGTCGACCGCCATGTCGAGGCCGGGCGCGGCGGGGACGTGGCGATCATCTACGACAGCCCGGTGACCGGGACCAAGGCCCGGATGACCTTCGCCGAGCTGCAGGCGCAGACCGCAGCGCTCGGCGGCGCGCTGGCGGCCAAGGGCGTCGTGGCCGGCGACCGGGTGATCATCTACATGCCGATGGTGCCCGAGGCGCTGGTCGCGATGCTCGCCTGCGCCCGGATCGGGGCGGTGCATTCGGTGGTGTTCGGGGGCTTCGCCGCGCATGAGCTGGCGGTGCGGATCAACGACTGCACCCCCAAGGCCATCCTCGCGGGGTCCTGCGGGATCGAGCCGGGGCGCGTGGTGCATTACAAGCCCCTGATCGACGGCGCGATCGCGCAGGCGACCCACAAGCCGGATTTCACCGTGGTCCTGCAGCGCGAGCAGGGGCCGTGCGAGCTGATCCCCGGCCGCGATCACGACTGGGTGGACTTCGTGACGGGGGCCGAGCCCGCGCCCTGCGTGGCGCTGCCCGCCATGCATCCGCTCTACATCCTCTACACGTCGGGCACGACCGGCTCGCCCAAGGGCGTGATCCGGCCGAGCGGGGGCCATGCGGTGGCGCTCGCCTGGACCATGCGCAACCTCTACGACGTGGGGGCGGGGGACGTCTATTGGGCGGCCTCGGACGTCGGCTGGGTCGTGGGGCATTCCTTCATCTGCTACGGGCCGCTGATCGCCGGCTGCACCACGGTGCTGTTCGAGGGCAAGCCGGTGGGGACGCCGGATGCCGGCACGTTCTGGCGGGTGATTTCGGAGCACAAGGTCAGGTCCTTCTTCACCGCGCCGACCGCCTTCCGCGCGATCAAGCGCGACGACCCCAAGGGCGCGTTCAAGCAGGGCTACGATCTTTCCTGCCTCAACTACCTGTTCCTGGCCGGCGAGCGCGCCGACCCCGACACGGTGAACTGGGCCGCGGATCTGCTGAAGATCCCGGTGATCGATCACTGGTGGCAGACGGAGACGGGCTGGGCCATCGCCGGCAATCCCGCGGGGTTGGAGCTGCTGCCGGTGAAGGTCGGCTCGCCCACCGTGCCGATGCCGGGCTACGACGTGCAGGTGCTCGACGAGGCGGGGCATGAGGTGGAGCGGGGGACGCTCGGCGCGATCGCCATCAAGCTGCCGCTGCCGCCGGGGACGCTGCCCGGGCTGTGGAACGGCGAGGAGCGCTTCATCAAATCTTATCTCCACCACTTCCCGGGCTATTACGAGACCGGGGACGCGGGGATGATCGACGAAGACGGCTATGTCTGGATCATGGCGCGCACCGACGACGTGATCAATGTGGCGGGGCACCGGCTGTCCACCGGGGCGATGGAGGAGGTGCTGGCCAACCATCCCGACGTCGCCGAATGCGCGGTGATCGGGGTGACGGACGAGCTGAAGGGCCAGCTTCCCATGGGATTCGTCTGCCTGACCAAGGGCGTGGACCGGCCGCATGAGGACATCGCGCGCGAGTGCATCAAGCTGGTGCGCGACGAGATCGGGCCGGTGGCCGCCTTCAAGCTGGCGGTGGTGGTGGATCGCCTGCCCAAGACCCGCTCGGGGAAAATCCTGCGGGCCACCATGGTCAAGATCGCCGACGGGGCCGAGTTCAAGATGCCCGCGACCATCGACGACCCGGCGATCCTGGACGAGATCCGGGCCGCTGTCTCGGATCTCGGCTATCCGCTGAAGGGGTGAGGCGGGGCGACTTGGGGGGCGGTCCTGCGGGGCCGCCCGTTCGCGTGGCAGGGGGCTCAGGCCGCGGGCCCGGCCGTGGTCCCGGGGCGGAGGACGGCGGCGGCGTCGCCCCGCCGGGTTGCGTCCCGCGCCCCGCGGGCTAGCTTGCGACCAGCCCTCACGCGGGCCGCGCCGCATGGAGACCTCGCGCCGATGACCGTGACCGACGACCCCTTCGCCGCGCCGCCCGACCCTTCCGCCGCTGCGCCCGAGCGCTCGCCGGTGCTGCTCTGGGCGTTCGACGTGGCGCCCTCCGGCGCGTCGCGTCCGCTGGCGCCGGAGGCCTGCGCCGGCGATCCGGACGAGCCGGGCGGCTGGCGCTGGCTGCACGTGAACCGCAACGCGCCGGGGGCGGAGGCGTGGCTGTCGGGCCATGACGGGCCGGCGGGCCCGGGCCTGCCGCTGGCGGTGCCGCCGCTGGCGGTCGAGGCGCTGATGGACGAGGACACCCGCCCCCGCGCCCAGGCGCTGGCCGGGGGCGCGCTGGTGATCCTGCGCGGCGTCAACCTGAACCCGGATGCAGAGCCGGAGGACATGATCTCGGTCAGGCTATGGGTGGCGCCGGGGCAGGTGGTGTCGGTGGTGCTGCGCCGCGGGCTGCTGGCGCTGCAGGATCTGCGCGACGCGGCCGAGGCGGGGCGCGGGCCGAAAAGCTCCGGCGCGTTCCTCGCCGACCTGGTCGACGGGCTCGCCGACCGCAAGGGGCCGGTGCTCGATCAGATGGACGACCGGCTGGCGGCGCTCGAGGACGCGCTGGAGATCGCGGCGGCCATGGAGGCGGCGCGCGCCGCGGGCCTGCCGCCGCCCAAGGCCGCGCTGACCGCGCCGCCCCCGCTGACGCCGGAGGCGGCGCGGGCCGAGATCGCCGACCTGCGCCGCGCCGCGATCCCGCTGCGCCGCTATATCGCCGCCCAGCGCGACGCGGTGAACGACCTGCGCCGGATGAAGGTGTCGGGGCTGGAGGAGGCGCAGCGGGAGGAGCTGGGCGAAGCCTCGGAGCGGCTGACGCGCTTCGTCGAGGATCTCGACGCGATGCGCGACCGCTCGGCCGCGCTGCATGAGCAGCTGGCGGGGCGGGCGGCGGAGCGGATGAACCGCGCGATGTTCTCGCTGTCGGTGGTGACGGCGGTGTTCCTGCCGCTGGGGTTTCTGACCGGGCTGATGGGGGTGAATCTCGGGGGGATCCCGGGGGCGAGCGATTCCTGGGCCTTCGCCGGCTTCGCCGCGCTGCTGGCGGCGGTGGCGGGGCTGGAGATCTGGCTGATCCGGCGGCTGCGGCTGTTCTGAGCGGCCCCCGGTCAGTCCGACCGGGGGGCGAGGGAGCCGGGCGCGAAAGCCCCGCCCGGCGAGGGCGCGGGCCCGCCCGGCGCGTGCGAACCCGGCGCGAAGGCGCCGCCGGGCGCGA
>NZ_JBSRTQ010000120.1:0-13501 GCF_055129145.1 Albimonas sp.
GGGACCGGCGCCCCGGCCGGCGCGGCGCGGCCGGCGCCGCCCAAGCCGTCGGCGGGCGGGTTCGGATCGACGGGGCTCTACTGAGCCGCGTTCCGGGCCCCGTGCCCTCGCCTTCGCCCCATTCGGCGCCGTGCGACGGCCATCCATGACTTGAGACCCGCGCCGCGGCGGTCTATGTCCCCGGAACGCGTCCGCAGCCCCCGGGGCCGCGCCGGCGCGGCGCCCTGTCGGACCAAGGAGCTTCTCGTCCCATGCGTGCGGAGACCCAGACCCTCATCGCCGAAATCGAGAAGTCCGTGGCCCTGCTGCGCCAGCGCGTGGGCTGGGAAACCGCCGGGCATCGGCTGGAGGAGCTCAACGCCCGCGTCGAGGACCCGAGCCTGTGGAACGACGCGGCCCAGGCCCAGAAGGTGATGCGCGAGCGTCAGCAGCTCGCCGACAAGTACGGGCAGGCCAAGGGGCTGGGCCAGGAGCTGGCCGACCAGGTCGAGCTGATCGAGATGGGCGAATCCGAGGGCGACGCCGAAGTGGTGGCGGAGGCCGAGGCCGCGCTCGCCGCCCTGCGCGACCGCGCCGGCAAGGCCGAGATCGAGGCGCTGCTGGACGGCGAGGCCGACGGCTCGGACACCTTCCTCGAGATCAACGCCGGCGCGGGGGGCACCGAATCCTGCGACTGGGCCCAGATGCTGGCGCGCATGTACACCCGCTGGGCCGAGGCCAAGGGCTACAAGGTCGAGCTGATGGCCGAGACCGGCGGCGAGGAGGTCGGCATCAAGTCGGCGTCCTTCAAGATCACCGGGCCCAACGCCTATGGCTGGCTGAAATCGGAATCGGGCGTGCACCGGCTGGTGCGGATCTCGCCCTTCGACAGCCAGGCGCGGCGGCAGACCTCGTTCTCGTCCGTGTGGGTCTATCCGGTGGTCGACGATTCCATCGAGATCGACATCAAGCCGAACGAAATCCGCATCGACACCTATCGGTCGTCCGGCGCGGGCGGGCAGCACGTGAACACCACCGACTCGGCGGTGCGCATCACCCATCTGCCCACCAACATCGTGGTGACCTCATCCGAAAAGTCCCAGCATCAGAACCGGGCGAACGCGATGGCTGCGCTGAAATCGCGGCTCTACGAGATGGAGCTGCGCAAACGCACCCAGGCGATCCAGGACGCCCATGATGCGAAGGGCGAGATCGGCTGGGGCAACCAGATCCGCTCCTACGTCCTGCAGCCCTATCAGATGGTCAAGGATCTGCGCACCAACGTGGAGACCTCGGACACCGGCGGCGTGCTGGACGGGGATCTCGACCGGTTCATGGCCGCGGCGCTCGCCATGGAAGTGACCGGCAAGACCCGCGCCGAGGCGATGGCCGAGGACTGAACCTCCGGCCCCCCCCGGCCCGTCAGTCAGGGCAGCGAGGTCGAATCGCGCGCCTGCGGCTCCAGCCCCGCGATGATCCGCCGGGCGCAGAGCGGGTTGTCGGCGGGGCCGGCGACCTCGACCTCCGCGCCGGTTCCGCCCGCCAGCGCCATCACCGTCACCTCCGCAAGCCGATGCGGGCCGTTCCGGTCCAGCACGACGACGAATCGCGCCCGGCCGGAAGGCGAGGCGGCATCGTCGAGACGCTTGGGCATCGACGCGGTCACGACCCCCTGCGGCGGCCAGCAGCGCTGCGCAGCCTCTCGGGCGACGCCGAGAGCCTCGGCGAAGGGCAGGTCCAGCGCGCCGCGCCAGGCGATGGGTTCTGTGGAGGGGGCCGCCATCGGGTGGCCTTGGTCGTAACCAGGCAGGCCCGGGGGCGGCGGGCTCGCGCAGCCCGCGAGCAGCGCGGCGGCGGCGAGGGCCAGCCTGCGGCGCAGGGCGGAGCGGGTTAGATGCGGTTCGACCATGGGCGCAGCTTCGGTCCGGACGGACCTTGGGTCAATGCCGGGGCGGCGGGCCGCGCCCCTATCCTTTCGGATAGGCGCGCGCGCCGATCGCGCCGCAAGCCGCTCTTTCGCAATGTCGCGCACGACGGGGCGAGGGCGTAGAACATTCCCCATGCAGAGGGCCGCGACGCCCGGGCGATCTGAAGATCGGCGCAAATCCGAAAAACGAGGCGCGATTGCGGCGCCTGGCAGGAGAGCCCGACATGCCCCCCATCGACCCCGCCGTCCCCTCTTCGGATGACGCGCCCCGCGGCGGCTTTCCGATGGCGCTGCTGTTCTGGGCCCATGTCGCCGGCGCCGCCGCCGGGGTCGCCGCGGGCGTCGCCGGCTTCGGGTTCTTCGCCGCGCTTGGCGTCGCCTGGGCGAGCGCGGTGTCGATGACCCTGATCCTGCCGTTCCTGCCCTGGATCGGCTCCGGCTTCCGCAAGGGCTCCAGTTCGGACGGGATCGACGCCGACCTCGCCGGATGGGCCGAGGACCTGGCCTCCGAGCGCGACGCGGCCCGCCTGCGCGACGCCGCCTGAGCCGCGTCGCCCCGGACGATCCCGGCCCGCCCGAAAACGTCGTCCCCGCCCATGTCCCTCACTCCTTGAGGGCGGGCGCGCGCGAGGGGCGGCCGGGACCGAACCTGCCCATGCCGGCGGCTCCCGCTTTCGGCGACCTTCCGCGCCTCGACCCGACCTCGTTTGCGCGTCCCTGCGCCGGACCCTTCGCCGATGCCCCTCCCGAACGAACGCCCCGGCGCTCCGGGGCGTTTTCCGTTGGCGATTATATACCTTGCAAACACGGTCAAAAGATCCTACCTAGCCTCAAGACGATAGGAGAATGACCGTGTCCAACCTCAGCGCCCCCTACCTGCACGACGAGGAAGCAGCCTACGCCTTCCTTGAGGGGGTGATGTGGCCCAACGGCGCAACCTGCCCGCACTGCGGCGGCACGGATCGCATCACCAAGGTGAAGGCGAACCCGGAGAAGCGCATCCGCCTGGGCCTGCACCGCTGCGGTGACTGCAAGAAGCAGTTCACCGTCAAGGTCGGCACCGTGTTCGAGGCTTCCAAGGTCAAGCTGAACCTGTGGCTTCAGGCTGTGGTCCTGATGACGTCCAGCAAGAAGGGCATCAGCAGCCACCAGCTGCACCGCGTGCTGGGTGTGACCTACAAAACGGCTTGGTTCATGGAGCATCGTATCCGTGAGGCGATGCGATCTGGCGATCTGGCCCCGTTCGGCAGCAACGGCGGCGCGGTTGAGGCTGACGAGACCTTCATTGGCCGTGAGCCGGGCAAGCCGAAAAAGCGCGCCTTCCACCACAAGATGAAGGTTCTGAGCCTCGTTGATCGCGAGACGGGCCGCGCCCGTTCCATCGTCGTTGACGATATCAAGCGGGAGACCATTGAGAAGTTCGTTGGTGAGAATGTCGCCCGCGAGGCGCGCCTGATGACCGACGAGGCCGCGATGTATACCCGCATCGGCGCGAAGTTCGCGGACCACCAGTTCGTCTCTCACGGCAAGGGCGAGTATGGCCGTGGCGACACCCACACGAACACGATTGAAGGCTACTTCTCGATCTTCAAGCGCGGCATGAAAGGCGTCTATCAGCACTGCGGCAAGCGCCACCTGCACCGCTACGTCGCGGAGTTCGAGTTTCGCTACAATAACCGTAGCGCCCTAGGCATTGAGGATCATGGTCGCGCCGTGAACGCGCTTGTCGGCGCGAAGGGTAAGCGCCTGACCTATCGGCGGACTGGTGGGGCGCATCAGGCCGTTTGACCGCGAGGGCGAATGAGGGCTAGAAATATCGATCTTGCAGCTTCAAAAGAAGTTGCTTTTGCGAGTATCTCAAAGCTGGCCTCTGGCTCCCCTCGCATCTTGGAGCAGATGAAGTATCCCTCAGCGCCACCTAGGCCATTGCCATGCCCCTGGGCGCGTCGATACATTGAATTCGAAAGCGGCGTTACGAAAAAGATCTCTTCGCCAGCTTCACCTTCTAGGAACATGTCTTCCATGGCTTACTCGTCCGCTGAAAAGTACACCGTGCACGTTGAGCCTCGCATTTCGGCCAATCAGCTTGCGGAGTATGCTCTAGCATCGCCATCGCGTCGACATGCTATCGTCAGAAACGCCAAATTTGCGCCGACCTACCTTGTGATCCGCTACAAGCACGCGAAGCAAGCGATCTGCAATTTTCTCTCCGATGGCACCAGAAACACAGCGATTCTCCATAAAGCTGAACTTGCCCAGAAAAACGCGGCAAGCTCCGCTTCAAGCGAGTTTGCAAAAAATGATGCTCTCCTGTCTGCGGAAGCGATTGCGTCATTTGCCGCAACCCAAGACATGAAATTGCTTAGCAAGTTGACCTTTACACCCGTCAATAACCCGCTGCCTAAGCTTCAGATTTCAGGGGTTAATGTTTCGGTTAAACTTGATCTAATTTCCCATAACGCTGCAAACGAAAAACTAGGCGGGCTGATCTTGCAGACGTCGAAAGCTGTATCTTCGAAAAATTGGAGGGATGAACACGGTGCTGTCGTCGCTTCCCTGTGTTGGATGCAAGCGCAGGCTCATTTTGTAGAGCCCAGCAGGGTCGATAGAAAACTATGCTTTTCTGTTGATGTATTCGCAAAAAAAATTGGACAAGCGCCGGCCAGCTACAAGAAGCGATTAAAGGACATTGAGGCATCTTGTGCAGAAATATCGATGTTGTGGCACGTCATTCCGCCGCCCAACGATTTTGACGGCGACTTTTGACAGGTACGAAAATGACTGCCTTTCAGTTTGTTGGAGAGATAGCGGTAGAGTGGAACCGCATTGAAAGTGAATTCGATAGCTTCTTGGGGCTTTACCTCGGCACGGACCAGTTGACACTTGAGATTATAACAAAAAAGATGCGGCCCAATGATCGAGAGACACTACTGAAGCGGCTTGTCGAAGCTAAGGAGCCTAGCGCAGAGATTAGGGCTGAAGTCCTGCATGCAATTTCACTTTGTGGGCTATGTAGAAAAAATAGAAACACTATATTGCATACAATTGGATCAACTGGCGCTGAGATATCGGAAGATTGCGCTCATATATTAATGAATTTTTCAACATGGCTCCCAGGTTTCCGCGCTTATCTTAGGAGCTTGCTCGTAAACGTTGGACTCGTTGTCGCGGATAGAGACAGCCGGGAGATCTATGAGGACGACAAAAGCGATGAGATGGAGGAGCGCCCTTTCCCAGAGTTTTTAGCGCCGCAAAGGCCCGAGAGGCCAAGGGAACTTACTTCTGAGGACATAACCCAATGACTTCTAATAGAGACCAGAAAATTCGCTTCGAGGAAGCCGCCCGCGAACTAGGCGTAGACCTCGATGAGGACAAGCTGAAGGAGGCACTGCGGCGGATGAAAGGAGAGGCTGACGTGCCTACGGAGCAGTCCCCAGAAAAGCCTGGATCTGACCCTGAAAAGCAGTGAGGGCGCTTGCAACAGCGAGCGCCAGCAAAACCGCCGTCCAGATGAAGCCTTTGCTCGGCAGGTGCGAGACGTTCGTTTCCAGCCGCCCAAGGCGGTCGCGGACGTCCTTCATGTCCCCGCGGACCTCGGACAGATCGCGTTCGATGTACCCTATCGTGGTTTCCAGTTTGGCAACTCTGGCTTCCATTGGATCATCCGGCGGTCCTCCCGCCGCTCCACTTTGGTTCCCGCCCACAACAGACAAATGCGGCGGCGCGTGCCCGGGGCCGAGATTGGCTCGCATACAGCTTACCCTATCTCAGCTAATTGCTCTTTCAGAGATTTTAAAGCTTCCGGCGACAGCAAGAGCGCGCCGTAAAAAACAGGCCCGTTGATGCCGTTGCGCCCAAAGGCAATGCGCACGCAAGACCCGTCCTTGCTCGCCACGATGCGAGTCGCCCCATATTCTCCCGCCGAGATCGACTCGGCTGCACGCCGCTCTGAATCTGAAACTGGCATCTGGCCCCCCCCCTCTAAGCTACCGCGAGGCTACGTCCTTGCGGGCAGAATTGGAAGCGTGTTTGCGTCGTATATAATCGCCTTTCCGTTACAGGGCCCCGAACGAAAGACGCGGGCCCCGTCGCCGGGACCCGCGTCTCAAATCTCGTCCGTGCCGCTGCCGTCGGGCCGCGCCGTCCCCCCCCGGGATCAGTCCTCGGTTCTGGGCGGCGTCGGCGCGGAGAAGGACGGCATCGGCTTGGAGCCGGTGCCGTCCGACAGCGGATCGTCGTTGCGCTGGACCGACCCTTCGAAATGGGCGCCGCTCTCGATCGCGATGGTCTTGTGGATGATGTCGCCTTCGACCCTGGCGGTCGAGGTCAGGCGCACCTTCACGCCGCGGACCCGGCCGACCACGCGGCCGTTGACCACCACGTCGTCGGCGACGATCTCGCCGCGGATGGTGGCGCTTTCGCCCACGGTCAGCAGATGGGCGCGGATGTCGCCGTCCACGGTGCCCTCGACCTGGATGTCGCCTGCGGTCTTGAGATTGCCGGTGACCACGAGGTCGGAGCTGAGGATCGACGGCGGCGCCTTGGGCTTTGCGGCGCTCGGCGCGGGCGCGCCGGGGCGCGCCGGGGCGGCCGGGGCCGGAACCGCGGGCCGCGACGCCTGGTCGTCGGCCTTGGTGTCGATCGGATCGTTGATCTTCGACTTAGAGAACATTGCGCGCGGCCTCGATGTACTTCATGGGGTTGAGCGGCTTCCCGTTCAGTCGGATCTCGTAGTGGAGATGCGAGCCTGTCGAGCGTCCCGAGTTCCCCATATCGCCGATCCGGTCATCTCGCGCAACCCGCTGGCCGACCTGGACCCGGGTTGCGTTGAGATGACCATACACGGTTTCGAACCCGAAAGCGTGTCGGATCTTGATGACCCGGCCATATCCCGACTGCCATCCGGCGAAGGTCACCACGCCGTCGGCGGTGGTGTAGATCGGGGTGCCGCGGGCGGCGGCGAAATCGGTGCCGGCATGCATGCGCGACCGACCGTTCTTGGGATCGCGCCGCACCCCGAAGCCGGAGGTGAAGCGGAAGGCGGAGTGCACCGGCCGGGCCAGCGGCAGCTTGGCGGCCGCCACCTGCATCAGGCTGGCGCGCTCGAGCCCGCCGAGCAGGTTGGCCACCCGCTCCGCATCGTCGGAGACCAGCTCGGGCGCGACCGCTTCGTCGACCGGCAGGAACGGCCCGCCCTCGCCGGAATAGTCGCGGCGCAGTTCGGAGACGACCCGGTCGGGGTTCACCCCGGCGGCGTCGAGCGCCTTGGTCAGGCCGCCGAGGCCGGCTTCGACCGCATCCTCGAGCTGGGCGAACAGGCGGGCGCGGGCGTCGGCGGCGCGGCCGCGCTCGGTCTCCATCGTCTCCAGCCGGTCGGCGAGGGCGGCCTGCATCATCACCGCGGCGTCGCGTTCCCGGGTGGTGTCGTCGAGCGCCGCGGTCACGCCCTCGATGGCGGCGGACCATTCGTCCTCCGCCGCGTCGGCGGCGGCGTGGGTGGCGTCGAGCTCGCGGGCGCGGGCGGCGAGCGCGATGCGCTCCCGCTCCGCCGCGTCGCGGGCGGAGACGGCGTCGGCGAGCTTGGCGCGCAGGCTTTCGAGGGCCAGGGTCAACTCGCTTTCGGCGTCCGCGGCCGCGACCAGGCTGGCCTGACGGCGGGCGAGTTCGCGGCTGAGCACGTCGAGCCGGGCGAGCGCGTCGCCGGCCTGTTCGGCGGCGTCGTCGCGCTCGGCCTGCAGGGCGGAGACGCGGGCGTCCCGTTCCGCCATGAGCGTGGCGAGCCGGGCGTCGCGGTCGGCCGCGATCGCGGCGATGTCGGCGGCGCGGCGTGCCTCGGCCTCGGCCACCGCATCGGCGGAACCGGATTCGAAGGCGGAAACGCGGGCGGAAAGCGCTTCGCGTTCCGCGTGATTGAGGAGCAGCGACACCGTGGCGAAGCCGGTCCAGCCCAGCAGGGCGGTGACGCAGGCGGCGGCCAGGAGGCCGCCGCGTGCCGTGACGCGCATGTGACGCGCGTCGTCGCCTTTCCGGATGGTGAGCCGCCAATCAGGCAAACCACCAACGGCACGCGGATCGTCCGCGCGGCCATTCGGGCCTGTCATCCGTGTCCCTCGAGTGCCTGGCGTCGGGATGTCCTGTCCCTTCGCGATTTTCGCGTGTTGTTGTGTTTCTGCATCGTTAGCCGATGGCCTGCCCGGTGATCAACACGTTTCGACTGTCGCCGGCATCGCGGGGCGCCGGGGACCGGACTTCGAGATCATGTCGAGCGTCCCTCCCGGAAATTGAATCGCCCGCAACCGGAGGAGTCGCCGGCTAGAGCCTAAATAGGGAAAGATTAAGGCATCATTAGCAGGGCAGGGCCTCCGACGAAGCCCGCGCTGCGGAAAGCGGCAGGCGCCGCAGCGTCGCTCCGCCTCATGAACCGGCGATGGCTGGAACGCGGGGTGCGTCCGTCGGTCGCATATTTCGGCGGAGTTCGCCGCAAGGCCGAAACGGTCGGCGCGGCCCTGGCCGCGCCGACCGGTCGCAGGTCAGACCGGCTCGCCCAGCGCGGCCAGCGCCTCGGCCGCGTGGCCCTTCACCTTCACCTTGCGCCAGATCCGGCGAATCCGCCCGTCCGCCCCGATCAGGAAGGTGGCCCGGTCGATGCCCATGTACTTCTTGCCGTACATGCTCTTTTCGACCCAGGCGCCGTAGGCCTCGCAGACCGCGCCATCCTCGTCCGACAGCAGCGTCACGCCGAGGCTGTGCTTGGCCTTGAACTTGTCATGGCTGGCGGCGCTGTCCTTGGAGACGCCCAGCACCTCGGCCCCCGCGGCGGCGAACTCCGCCCCCAGCGCGGTGAAGTCCAGCGCCTCGGTGGTGCAGCCGGGCGTGTCGTCGCGGGGATAGAAATACAGCACCACCGGCTTGCCGCGCAGGTCGGCGAGCGTCAGCGCGCCGCCGCCGTCGCGGGGCAGGGTGAATTCGGGGGCGGCGTCGCCGACGGCAAGCTCGGTCATGGGTCGCTTCTCCTGCTGGGTTTGGGCAATAGGGTGAAGGTGGAGCCGCCGGCCGCGCCAACAGGCGTCATCGCCATGGCAAGGCCGCAAAGGCAGGTTCTGAACACGAGACAGGGCCACCGGCGCCTCGTCAAGTCCGCGAGGATGGCGAGGACCGGGGCTTTCGCGCGCGCAGAAGGGTTGCGGAAGGGCTGGAGGCGGTCCGAAGAAGGCCGCGGACGGACGGCAGGCACGGGAGCGACATGCATCGCAGGCACTTGCATCAGCAGCAGGCGGACGGCCGCCTGAACCGGACGCGTCGCCGCGCCCGGGGCGAGAGCATGGCCGGGCGGCATCTGATCCGTTTGGGATCCTTCGTCGCGGCGACGCTGCTGCTGGGCGTGGTGGTGGTGACGCTCGGCCATCAGCGGCTGCGCCAGGGGCCGGTGTCGCTGGGACCGCTGACCCCGATCATCGCCGACCGGCTCGGCGCCTCCGCCGAGGGGTTGAACTTTCATATCGGGCGGGCGATGTTCGCGCTCGGCGCGCCGGGCGAGGTCTCGGGCCTGCGGCTCAGCCGGGTGCGGGTGACCGACGACGATGGGATGCAGGTCGCCGATGTCCCGGAGCTGAGCATGCGGTTCCTGCTGTGGGACCTGGCCTTCGGCCGGCTGGAGCCGACCGAGATCCGGGCGACGGGCATCTCCGCGGTGATCGAGCGCGACGTGCGGGGCCGGATCCGGCTGCCCGGCGCCGCGCGGGCCGAACGGGCGGCCGAGGCGGAGAGCCCGGTCGAGCTCGCGGCGGAGGCGACCATGGCCTCGTCGGACACCGCCTCGGCGCTGGTGGCGCTGCTGGCGGCGAACGCGCCCGGCGAAGGGCCGCTCGCCCGGCTGGAGAAGGTGACCGCCAGCGGGGTCGACGTCGTCTTCCGCGACCATTTCACCGGGCAGAACTGGCAGCTGATCGACGCCGAATTCACCGTGGAGCGGGAGGCGGACCGCGATGTGGGCCGCCTCACCGGACGGGTGGCGCCGCCGCCGCGCGCGGTGGGGGCGCTCGCCGATCCGGGCGGGACGACCGAGGCCTGGCCTCCCGGCGAAGACCCGTTCGCGCCCGCTTCGGTCCAGCCCGCGCCCGAACCGCTCGACCAGGCCGACGGCCCGTCCGAGGGCGAAGCGCCCGCGCCGAGCGTCGCGCGGTTCGCTTTGGAGGGGCAGCGCCGCCATGACGACGGGCAGGTGACGGTCCGGCTCGGGCTGAGCGGCCTGCCCATCGCGCATGTGGCGCTGGCCGCCGGGGCGCCGATGACCGAGGCGGCGACGTTCGGCGACTTGCGCGCCGGGATGCGGGGCGAGGCGGTGCTCGCCTCCGACGGCGCGCTGATCTCGTTCCGGGGGGGCGCGCGGATGGGGCCGGGCGCGCTGGTCGGCCTGCCGGACCCGTTCGGTCGCATCGACCGGGCGGCGTTGAGCCTGTCGGTCGACGAAGGCGCGCCGGGGCTGCTGAATATCCGACGGCTGGAGCTGACCGGCCCGGCGGGGCGGGCCTCCGCCTCGGGGCGGATCAACCGCTTGCCGGGGGGCGAGGGCGTGTCGCTGGCGCTCGACATCGACGAGGTGGTCCTGCAGCCGGAGGCGGGATTCGCCCGGCCGATGGTGTTCGGCGCGGGCGGGCTGACCGCGCATTTCCTGCCGGGCGCCGGGCGGATCGAGCTGGAGGCGCTGTCGCTGGAAGGCGCCGACACCACGCTGACCGCCGAGGGCGCGGCGGAATGGGGCGACGAGGGGCCCGACATCGCGGTCAGTTTCGCCACCGGGCCGCTGTCGCTGGACGGGCTGCTCGCCGGCTGGCCGGTGAAGGCGGGGGCCAACGCGCGCAAATGGGTGCTGGAGCATCTGTCGGAGGAACCTGCGCCGGAGCCGGGCGCGACGCCCGCGTCGGCGTCGGCGTCGGCGTCCGCGCCCGGGCCTGCGGCGCCCGATCCCCGGCCGGGCATCACCGCGGCGCGGGGCGCGTTCTGGTCGGCCCCGGGAAAGCCGCCGGAGCTGACGCTCGATTTCGCCTTTCAGGGCCTGCGCGGCGAGGTGCTCCGCGGCATGCCCGCGATCACCGGCGCGGTCGGACGCGGCCGGGTCGGCCTCGACCGCTTCGACATGGCGCTGTCGCAGGGCGTGGCGACGCCGCCTGGGGGGGAGGCGATAGACCTCGCCGGCTCCACCTTCTCGGCGCCCGACCTCGATGCGCGGGAGACGCCGGGCCTGCCGACGGTGCGGGCGCGGGGGCGGATCGCGGACGTGCTGAGCCTGATCGACCAGCCGCCGCTGCGCCTGATCAGCAAGTTCGGCATGGATCTTTCGAGCGTCGCCGGCGAGGTGACCACCACCGCGAAGCTTTCCTTCCCGCTGATCGCGGACCTGAAGCTCGAGCAGCTGGAGGTCGAGGTCGCGGCGGCGCTCAGCGATGTGGTCGCGCCGATCCCCGGCGGCGCGGGGAATGCGCGCGCCGCGTCCCTGTCGCTCGACGTCGACGCGGACGGCCTGCGCCTGGCCGGCGCCGCGCGGATCGAGGGGTTGCCGGCGCGGATCGACTGGCATGAGCGTTTCGCGGGCGGAACCGCCGCCGATCCGCAGCGGGAGGTGACGGTCAGCGCCTCGCTCGACGCGGGCGTGCTGGAGCGGCTGGGCGTGGAGGGCCTGACCCTCGAGACCGGGGCCGCGCCCGCGCGCCTGACCCTTCGCAAGGTCGACGCGAACCAGCCGGACCGGTTCTCGTTGTCCGCCGATCTCAAGCCCACCGCGCTCGCGATCCCCTTCATCGCCTGGACCAAGCCCGCCGGCGCGCCGGGCAAGATCGCGGCCGAAGGCCGGATCGCGGCGGACGGCTCGATTCAGGTGGATCGCCTGTCGGGCGAAGGCGGGGGGCTGGCGCTGTCCGGCGCCGCGCGCATCGGGCCGGACGGGACGCTCCGGCGCCTGCGCCTCGACCAGCTGGCGCTCGACGGGCTGATGGATGTGGGGCTGCGGATCCAGACCCAGGACGCGGGGCGCATCGATGCGACGGTGGATGGCGACTTCATCGACCTGGGCGAGCTGTGGCGACGGGCGGAGTCCGGGCTGCCGGGCGACGGGGCGGCGCAGGTCGACGAGGCCGATGAGGCCGACGATGCGCCGGGCCCGGGCGGCCCCACCGACAAGGCCCGCGCGGCCGAGCTGGGGCGGCCCTTCGCGGTCAGCCTGAAGGTGGCGCGCGCGCGGCTGGTGGAGGGGATCGAACTGAGCGCCGTCGACGGCCAGGTGACCCGCGACGACGGGGTGACCCGGGCCGAGCTCTCGGGCGAGGTCAATGGCGGCCAGCGCGCCGACCTGCGCTATCGCATCGGGCGGAGCGGCGGCGGGCGGCTGACCATCGACAGCGCCGACGCCGGCGCGCTGATCCGCGACCTGGGGCTGTCGGACGAGGTTTCGGGCGGGGTGCTGAAAGTGCGGGGCCGGCTTCCGCCAGGCTCCGACGCGCTGGTCGGCGTGGCCGAGGCCGACGGCATCCGCGTCGGCGGCGAGGAGGCGCTGTCGGGCGTGCTGGAGCGGGCGTCGCGCGACGGGTTCCTGCGCGCGCCCGAGGCCGCGACGCCCACCGCCACCGGCGGCTACGTCTTCGACACGGTGCGCGCCCCGTTCCGGCTGGAGGGCAAGCGGATCCGCCTGACCGACGCGCTCGCCACCGGGCCGATGCTCGCGCTGAAAGTGTCGGGGGATTACGACCTCGGCGGCGGCGCGCTGGACCTGTCGGGGGTGCTGACGCCGGCCTACGCGATCAACGGCATCCTCAACAGCCTGCCGATCGTCGGCTTCCTGCTGGGCGGCGAGGGCGAGGGGATCCTGGCGATGAATTTCTCGGTGACCGGCTCGGCGTCGGATCCCGACATCTCGGTCAACCCGTTCTCGATCCTGACGCCGGGGATCCTGCGCGACCTGTTTTCGGGTTTCGGCGCCGAGGACGACGACGGGACGGCGCCGGACGGGACCGACCGCGCCGATCCGGGGCGTTGAAGGGGGGGCGGCGCCGGCCGCCCCCCCTTCGAGGGCTTCAGTTCAGGCGGATCAGGGCGTGGCGCTTCTTGCCGGCGGAGATCTTGACCGGGCCGGCGGCGAAGACGTCGGCGCCGACCATCTGGCCCGCATCGGTCACCGCCTCGTCCGCCAGCCGCGCGCCGCCCTCGGCGATCAGGCGTTTCGCGTCCTTGCCGGACTTCGCCAGCCCCGCCTTCACGAAAAGCTGGGCGACGGAGACGCCCGCCTCGGCCTCGGCAGGCGTGAGGTCGAAGGTCGGCAGATCCTCGCCGGCGCCGCCATGTTCGAACACCTCGCGCGCGGTGGCCTCGGCCGCCTCCGCCGCGGCGCGGCCGCGGGCGAGGGCGGTGACCTCGTTGGCGAGGATGATCTTGGCGGCGTTGATCTCCGAGCCCTCCAGCGCGCCGAGACGATCGCATTCGGACAGCGGCAGCTCGGTGAAGCGTCGCAGCAGCAGGCCGACCTGGCTGTCCTCGACATTGCGCCAGTACTGCCAGAACTCGTAATGGCCGAGCCGGTCCTCGTTCAGCCATACCGCGCCGCCG